>DASSPL010000233.1:0-13148 GCA_035699685.1 Burkholderiales bacterium
GCGTAAGCGCCGCCGCCGCGCAGCTGCTGCACGATCTCGGGCGCCTTGTACGCGCGCACGAGCTCGCGGTGCAGGGTTTCCACGACAGCGGCCGGCGTGCCGGCGGGGACGAAGATGCCGTTCCAGGCGATGGCCTCGGCCTGCGGCATGCCGAGCTCGGCCACGCTCGGCACGTCGGGCAGGATCTCCAGCCGCTCGCGGGCCATCACGGCCAGCGCCCGCAGCTTCCCCGCCCGGATGGACGAGAGCACGACCTGCGGCACCGGGAAGGCCACGCTCAGCTGCCCGCCGTGCAGGTCGGGAAGCTCGGAATTGACCCCCTTGTAGGGCACGTCGAGGAGCTTGATGCCCCGCTCCATCTTCAGCATCTCGCCCGCCAGCTGGCCGACGCTGCCCGGGCCGTGCGAGGCGAAGGTGAACTTGTCCGGATTCGCCCTGGCCTGCTCGACGAACTCGGCGAGCGTGCGCGCCGGGACGCCGGGATGCACGACCATGACGAGCGGCGTCATCGAGAAGCGCGATACCGGGATCAGCTCCTGCCCGAGCCGGCAGCACGCATCGCTCGACAGCAGGTCGCCCACGGCGTTGTTGATCAGCGCGAGGAACATCGTGTGGCCGTCCGGCGCCGCCTTCGCCGCCTCGCGCGCGGCGATCATGCCGTTCGCGCCCGGCCGGTTCTCGACGATCACCGGCTGGCCGAAGACTTCCGACAGCTTCTGCCCGATCTGGCGCGCGCGGATGTCGGGCGAGCTGCCCGGCACCGACGGCACCAGGATGCGCATCGGCTTGGTTGGGAATGCCTGGGCGAGCGCCGAAGCGCTCGTCAGGAGCAGAACAAGGGCGAGGCAGCGCGCTAGCATCGGCGGATGCTAGCGCATCGCGCCGCTATTGCGAGAGGTAGGTCTTCGCCAGCGTGAGCTCGGCGCGCGCTTCGCCCTTCCCCGCGACCTGCACCAGCCGCTGGTAGTAGCGCCGCGCCGCGCGCGGGTCGCCCGCCATCTCGGCGGCGAGCGCCGCGCCGTAGAGGCCGCGGAAGCGCTCCGGCTCGCGCTTGTGCGACGCCTCGTACTCCTTGAGCGCGTCGGCGGGGCGCTTCGCCTCCATCAGCATGTCGCCCAGCATCTCGCGCGCCGGCAGGATGCGGCCCGGGGTCACCGGGTGCTTCTCGTTCTTGTCCTCCATGTCCGCCGCCTCGCGCATCAGGCGCAGCGCCTCGTCGTTGTTGTTCTCGGCAAGCGAGATCCACGCGGCCGCCGAGAGGCGCATCACCTCGACCTCGGTCGCCCAGAAGGCGTTCTTGGCGGTCCGCAGGGCGTCGCGCTTCTGGGTGATCTGCTCGAGGTCCGCCTTGGCGGCGGCCACGTCGCCGATGCGGGCCGCGCCGATGGCGCGCGCCTGGTGCGTCAGCGCCTCGGTGAAGGGCCATTTGCTCTGCAGCGGCTTGAGCTGCGCCGCCTCGCGCCATGCGCCCCGCTCCACCGCCAGCCTCGCCGGCATCGCGGCCAGCGGGTACGGACCGACGAAGCGGCCCGTGGACGGGTTGATGGCCGCGCCTTCCGCGGCCGTCCTGCGGGCGTCGCCGTCCCGGCCGAGCTGCAGGAAGGCATAGACCACGTAGTCGAGCGCGTGCAGCGCATCGTCGCCTTCCTTGTTCTTGAGGGCTACGTCCGCCGAGCGGCGGTTGGTCGCCGCGGAATCGGCCCACGCCCCGACCCGCGTGAAGATGTGCGAAGGCATGTGCAGCGCGTGCGGCGCGGCGGGCGCGATGCTCGCGTATCGCCGGGCCGACGCCACGCCCTTCTGCGCGGTGGGCGGCGCGTCGTAGCTGTGGATCAGGTAGTGCGCCACGCCGGGATGGCTCGGATACTTGGCGAACTGCTTCTCCAGGATCGCGGCCGCCTTGAGCGAGTGCTCGTAGGTCTGGTCGCTCGGCAGCTGGATGGCGATCAGGTACAGCGCGTTGAAGATCTGTGCCTCGTCGTCCTTCGGGTATTTCGCGGCGAGCGCCTCGTACGCCTTGGAGCGCGCAAGCGCGCGGTCGCGCTCGGTGCGGCTGGCGTAGTTGTCCCAGTACGCGGCGACCGCCTCGAGGAAGTCCTTGTCGCGCTGGCTCGCCTTCATCTGGCGGCCCTTGGCGATCGCGCCCTGCGCGCGCTCCACGTCGGCGGGCGGCACGACCGCGGCGAACGGGTTGTACATCAGGATCGAGGCGAAGCCCCACGCCGCGATGGCGCAGTTCGGATCCTCGGCCGCGACCTCCTGGAACGTGTTCTGCCCTGCCGGCCACCAGAACGAGTGCAGCATGGCCACGCCGCGCGTGATGCCGGCCTGCACCTTGGGGCTGCACGAATTCTGGAACTTGACGCTGCCGAGCTGCTTGGCGCCGAGTCCGCCGCCGTCGCCGTCGTCGTGGGCAGCGACTCCCCAGGCGAACAGCGACGCGACGAGTGCGGCAGTGACTTTCAGTTTCATGGGACCTCCTCCGGGTGGGTATTGCTTTTCAGTCTACGGACGGCTCTGCGTGCCTGGGTTGCGAAGCGTAACGGCGACGTTATCGCCGGGTAACAGTCGCGGTGGCCGAGCATACGCCCGCGAGGGCTTATCAGGATGTAGCACCTTTCACGGCGGCGTGATGTAGCGCTTCCGCCTAGGACAGGATCGAAAGCGCCGAAATTTCAGGGGCTTCGCCTAATTTAGAATCCCGGGGGTGAACAAACCCGGCTTGCCGCCCGCCAGCAATTTCATCCGCCAGATCGTCGAGGCCGATCTCGGCTCCGGGCGCTACAAGGAGATCGTCACCCGCTTTCCGCCGGAGCCGAACGGCTACCTGCACTTCGGCCATGCCAAGGCGATCTGCCTCAACTTCGGCCTGCCCGCCGAGTACGGCGGCCGCTGCCACCTGCGCTTCGACGACACCAATCCGACGAAGGAGGAGCAGGAGTACGTCGACGCCATCAAGGAGGCGGTGCGCTGGCTCGGCTTCGAATGGCAGCCGCACGAGCACTACGCCTCCGACTACTTCGAGAGGCTCTACGAGTTCGCCTGCGCGCTGATCGAGCGCGGCCACGCCTACGTCGACTCGCAGAGCGCCGACGAGATGAGGGCGACGCGCGGCACGCTGACCGAGCCGGGGAAGGATTCACCCTTCCGGAACCGCACGCCGGCCGAGAATCTGCGCCTCTTCCGCGAGATGAGGGAGGGAAAACATCCCGACGGCGCGCATGTCCTGCGCGCGAAGATCGACATGCGCTCGCCGAACATGAACCTGCGCGACCCGGCGATGTACCGCATCCGCCACGCGCACCACCATCGCACCGGCGACAAGTGGTGCATCTACCCGACGTACGACTGGGCGCACGGCACCTCCGACTGCATCGAAGGCGTCACGCACTCGATCTGCACGCTGGAATTCGAGGACCACCGGCCGCTCTACGACTGGTTCAACCAGCGCGTCGCCGAGGCCGGCTTCTTCCAGGAGCCGCTGTCCAAGCAGATCGAGTTCGCCCGACTGAACCTGACCTACGTGGTGCTCTCGAAGCGCAAGCTGATCCAGCTCGTGGACGAGAACCACGTCTCGGGCTGGGACGACCCGCGCATGCCGACGCTCGCCGGCGCCCGCCGCCGCGGCTACACCCCCGGCGGCTTCCGGGTGCTGGCCGAGCGCGCCGGCGCGTCGAAGGCGCACCAGGTGATCGAGTTCACCATCCTCGAGGATTGCATGCGCGAGGACCTCAACGAGATCGCCGCGCGCCGCATGGCGGTGCTCGACCCGGTGAAGCTCGTCATCGACAACTTCCCCGCCGACCAGGAAGACCGGATGCGGCTGCCGAACCATCCGCAGAAGCCCGACTGGGGCACGCGCGAGGCGCCTTTCACGCGCGAGCTCTGGATCGAGCGCGAGGACTACCAGGAGAAGCCCGAGAAGGGCTATTTCCGGCTGTTCCCGGGCAACGAGGTGCGGCTCAGGTTCGGCTATGTCGTGAAGTGCATCGGCATGGACAACGGCGTCGTTCACTGCACCTACCACCCCGACTCGCGCTCCGGCACCCCCGGCGCCGACAAGTACAAGGTGAAGGGCAACATCCACTGGGTGAGCGCGAAGCACGCGCATGCCGCCGACGTGCGCCTCTACGACCGCCTCTTCCGCGTGCCGGAACCCGGCGCCGAGCACGATTTCCTGCAGGACCTGAACCCGGATTCCGTGAAGACGGTGACCGCCCAGCTCGAGCCGGCCCTGCGCGACGCCAAGCCCGAGGAGCGCTTCCAGTTCGAGCGCCACGGCTACTTCGTGCGCGATCGCGACGGCGGGTTCAACCGCACCGTCACGCTCCGCGATGCCTGGAAAAAGTAGCCGGATTCCGTACCCGGTACGGAATTCCGAACGGGTCCCCGCCTTCGCGGGGACGAGGGCCAAACGAGCTTCCGAGCGACCGAACCCCCAGCGCTAAGAAATAATTCCTCGCCCGCGCGCGGGCCGCTCGCTTACCCTGCGCGCATGGAGTTCCGTGTAGGCCAGATCAAGGCGCAGTGCCCCGCGTGCGGCGGCACGGACTTCCACAAGCCCGACGACAAGTATTCCGGCCCGCAGGTGAACTACGCCTGCACCCGCTGCCGCTCGGTCACCAGCTACTCCCGCCTGATCGCCCAGATCGGCAAGGAGACGATGCGGCTGCGCAAGGAGCGCACCGCCGTCGATGCCGCCGCCGCGGCGCAGAAGCGCCCCCAGGCGCGCCTGCGCTGAAAATAAAAGCGGGTCCGGTTTCCCGGACCCGCCTGGTGCTTACCCCGACTTAACTGCCGTACGGTTCTTCGAGGTCGGCGTCGCTGTCCATTGAGGCGACAGTGTCGCTCTGCTCGATGATCATATGACGGTCAGGTCTTCCGTCCATGTCGTCGTCCACATCGTAGATGTAGTACGACGTCACTTCACCGGACGGAGAGTCGTTCCAGGCCACTTGCCCGTCGAACGAGGGGTCGGCGATCACGTAGGTTTCCTCGATAACGAGGAAGGACGGCTCGGAGTTGCTTGCGCTGGAGCTATGCGCATCCATCGCAACTGCGGCTCCCGCCGTCATCCCAAGTGCCGCCACACCGCAGAGGATCGACTTCGCCAGTTTCATGGTCTCTCTCCTTTCGGGTACGCCACGAGGAGAGGGGTCGCAAGAAGCGGGCCGCCGCTTCCTACCGGGATGTGGGGAAAACCCCGGCGGCGTGAAACGTCATCCCCGCGAAGGCGGGGATCCACTTTTTTGAGAAGCACAAAAACCAATGGGTCCCCGCCTGCGCGGGGACGACGAAGCGGTGGCTAGTTCTGGTGCAGCAGATGCGGCTGCGCGAGGAGCAGATCTTGTATGAAGGAGCGCGCGGCGGGCACTTCGTCCCAGCCGACGACGTCGACCTTCGGCACGCCGCGCGCATCGCGCTCGCCGGCGAAGAGGATCAGCATGCGCGGCACCTGCTCGTCGTGCGTCACCACGGCGCCGAGCACCTCGGCGCCGGGCCGCTCGCCGAGCGTGTGCATCAGGCGCACGGCCTCCGCGGGAGGCAGGAAGACGAGCGAGCGCGGCAGCTTGAGGTGGGTGCGCTGGGCGAGGAGGATCTCGGCCGGGCCGGGCGTGCCCGTGTGCGGGGCCTGCGCGCAGCCGCCGAGCGCGAGCGCCAGCGCCATGGCTACCGTTCGAAACGTCGCAAAATTTCCCCTGGCCCGCACTCTAGCTCCGCATAGCGTTTGCCGTCGTGCACGCGCCTCCCGTTCACCCAGACGCCGTGCACGCCTCTCGGCTCGCGAATCATGCGCGTTCCGCCGCCGGGGAGATCGCTCACCCTGTGAAGGTTTGTCAGGCCGACGGCCTGCGGGTCGAAAAGCACCAGGTCGGCCTTGCAGCCCGGCGCGATGCGCCCGCGGCCCGGGATGCGGTACTTGCGCGCCGGATCGGCGGTCAGCCGCCGCACCCCTTCCTCGAGGGTAAAGGTGCCCGTCTCCCGCACCCAGTGCGCGAGGAAGTGCAGCCCGAAGCCGGCGTCGCAGAAGTAAATGAGGTGCGCGCCGGCGTCCGACAGCGCGAGCACGCCGGCCGGATGCTTGAGGAGCGGCGCCACGCCGGCGTCGTCGTTCTGATAGAGCTTGGCGACGAGCTGCGTGTCGAGCGGCAGGTCGAACACATAGTCGAGCGGATCCTTGCCGTCCCGCTTCGCCAGCTCGGTGACCGGCACGCCGTCGCGCTCGACCTGGCTCCAGTCGCCGTAGAACAGGATGCCCTGCTTGGGATGGGCGAAGTTGTATCTCAGCCGCTCGCGGAACTCGCGGCTGCGGTACACGCCCGCCTTGTCCTGCGCCGCGCGCGCGGCATCGAAGGCATCGTGCGAGTACAGCAGGTACGGCTCGCGCAGCGTGAAGTCGAACGACAGCGGCTGGCAGTTGGCGTGGATGTACACCTCGTGCCCGCGCGCGATGGCCTGCGCGCATTTCTCGTACATCTGCGGCGCGCGCTCCGGTTGCGCGCGGCTGTACATGGTGAGCACGGTGACGATGAACACCGGCCGCCCCGTCTCGGCGGCGATGCCTTCCATGAACTCCGGCGTGGCGCGCGGGCCGGTCGCCATGACGAAGATGCCGCGCTGCTTCTCCCCCAGCACCTGCGTCAGAGCCAGCAGTTCCGCGTCCTCCGCGATGGTCGAGGGCATGGGCTTGCCGCCCCAGCCGCTGTGATTGGGTGAGAACGAGGACGCGAGGCCTGCGGCGCCTGCGTCCATGGCTTCCGCCACCACGCGTTTCATTTCATTGAGTTGTTTCTCGGAGGGCACCTTGCGCGTCGACGCCTCCTCGCCCATCACCGCGTTGCGGATGGTCGAGTGCTGCGCGAGCACCGCGAGGTTCGCCCACGGGCGCTGGCGCTCGAGCATGTCGAGGTACTGCGGGAAGGTCTCGAACTCCCAGCGCGTGCCGGCGAGCAGCGCGTCGACGTCCATGCCCTCCACCACCGACAGGTTGCGAAGCAGCGTCTCGCGCAAAGGCGGCGGGCAAGGCGCGATGCCAAAGCCGCAGTTCCCCATCACCGCGGTGGTGACGCCGAGCGCGACCGAGGGGGAAAGGGTCGGGTCCCAGGTGACCTGGGCGTCGTAATGGGTGTGTACGTCGACGATGCCGGGCATCAGGGCCAGGCCGCCGGCGTCCAGCGTTTGCTGCGCTGCGTCGCCGACGCGGCCGACCGCCACGATTTCGCCATTGCGCACGCCGACGTCCGCCTGCTGAGACTTATTGCCGCTCCCGTCGACCACCCGGGCGCCCTTGATAAGTAGGTCGAGCATTAGGCGATGCTAAACTGATTCATAAGGGGTTTATAAGAATGATCAGGGACGGGTTCCTCGCCGCCGCGCTTTTGGCGTTCGCGTGCGTCGCCCAGGCGACGGACAACGCCTTTCCGCGCGTGGCCGATGCTTATCTCGTCAAGCGCGATGGTCGCGTGCTTTGGGGCGACGCGGAAGACACCCGCCGCGCTCCCGCCAGCCTTACGAAGATGATGACCGCGCTGCTCATCCTCGAGCGCGGCCAGCTCGACGAGCCCGTGGTCGTCAGTCGTGCCGCCTCGCGCGAGCGCGGCAGCCGCATTGGCCTGCGCGCCGGCGACCAGGTGCGCGCGCGCGACCTGCTCGCGGCGACCATCATGCATTCGGCGAACGACGCCTGCCGCGCGCTCGCCGACCATGCCGGCCCGACCTTCATCACGCGCATGAACGAGCGCGCCGCGCGCCTCGGCATGAGGAACACCAACTTCGTCGATCCGTGCGGCTGGGACCGCCCGGGCCACTACTCCACCGCCACCGACCTCGCGCGCCTGGCCGAGTACGTGATGAACAACGACGAGTACCTGCGCCTCTCGCGCATCCGCGGCACCACCATCCGCACGGTGGACGGGCGGCGCCTCTTCCACCTGAGGAACACCAACGCGCTGGTCGGCCGCTACAACGGCACCGTGGCCGGCAAGACCGGCACCACCGGCGCCGCCGGCTACTGCCTGGTGGCGCTGGCCGAGCGCGACGGGGTGCGCGTGGTCGTGGTGCTGCTGAATTCCCCGCGCCGCTGGTCGGTCACCCCGCGCATCTTCGACCGGGCCTTCGGTATCCGCATTTGAAAGATTTGCGGCATAATCTTTCATATGCCGCGACGCCCCCAGCCTGCCGCGCAGCCGTCGCCCGAGGCGGTGCTGGCAAAGGCGCTCTTCCGGGCCACCGGGCTCCTCGAGCTCAATAACGCGGCGCTCGCCCGCATCCTCGGGGTGAGCGAGGCCAGCGTCTCGCGCCTCGCCTCTGGGGCGCGCAGCATCGACCCGAAGAGCAAGGAAGGCGAGCTCGCCCTCCTCCTCATCCGCGTCTACCGCTCGCTCGACGCGCTGGTCGGCAGCGACGCCGCGCAACGCAAGGCCTGGCTGCACAGCCCTAACCGCGCGCTGAACGGCGTTCCCGCCGAGCTGATCCAGAGCGCGGCCGGGCTGGTTGCAGTCGTCGGCTACCTGGACGCGATGCGCGCACCGGCGTGACGGCGGCGTGGAAGCCCGCCTGGTTCACGGCGGGTGTGCGGACCAAGACCGCGAACCTGTGGCGCGGCGTGGAAGCGCAGCACGTCGTGTCGACCATGCGGCTCGCCGACAACGCCGCCGAGCAGCGGGTGCTGGAAGAGCTGCTCGACGCGAGCAAGCCGCCGGTGCCGCCGGCCGCCGCCGGCGGGCATTACCTGATCTTCACGCCGTTCCGTTACCTCGCGCCGGTGGCCACGCGGTTCCGGCAGCCGCACCATCCCGGCATCTGGTACGGCGCCGAGGAGCTCGAGACCGCCTGCGGCGAGCTGGCCTACTGGAAATGGCGCTTTCTCATGGACAGCGACGCGTTGCGCGGCTCGGCGCTGCATACCGAGCACACCTTCTTCCAGGCGCGGGTGCGCGGCCGCTGCGCGGACCTCACCGCGGCGCCGTGGAAGGCGGCGACCGGCGCGTGGACCCACCCGACCGATTACGCGCAATGCCAGGCCTTCGGCGCCGAGGCGCGCCAGCACGAGGTGGCCTGGATCCGCTACCGCGCCGTGCGGGTCGCGGACGGCATCTGCGCCGCAGTCCTTTCTCCGGCTTCCCTGTCCCTCAAGGAACCGTTCGAGCAGCAGACCTGGGCCTGCAAGGCCACCTCCGCCGGCGTCTGGCTGCAGCGCGCGGGCGGCGGGCGGTATGATTTCCCGGCAACCCACTGGAGGTGACGATGGCGCACGGACACGAACACGAAAAGGCGAAGTGGAAGTTCGACGGCGTGCGCGTCGTCAAGGGCAGCGAGCTCGACATCAACACGCCGCAGACGCCGGGCATGAACCGCGCGGCGGCCATCACAAACGCGCGCACCGGCGCCGAGAAGCTTTGGGCCGGCACGGTGGTGATCCATCCGAAGGCCAAGACCGGCGCGCACCACCACGGCGCGGTCGAGAGCGTGATCTACGTCGTCAGCGGCAAGGCGCGCATGCGCTGGGGCGACAAGCTCGAGTTCGTCGCCGAGGCCAGCCCGGGCGACTTCATCTACGTGCCGCCCTACGTGCCGCACCAGGAGATCAACGCGAGCGACACCGAGCCGCTCTCCTGCGTCCTCTGCCGCAGCGGCCAGGAGCCGGTGGTCGTCAACCTCGACATCCCGGTCGTCGAGAAGCCGGAAGAAGTCCACTGGGTCGACAACATCCACCCCGCGCCGAAGAAATAGCGCGGAAATTGGTGACAGTCACCATTTTTCTAATGGGACTGTCATGCCATGCGCAGGACCTGCCGGATCCGGGCCGGCGGCTGACGAAGGAAGAGCTGGAAGGAACGGCCGCGCCTCGCGCCGCGCCTCCGCCCAAGGCGGGGCCGCGCGATCCGCTGGCCTGCGAGCGCGCGCGCACCTATTACCAGGCGATGTGCGGCGCGCCGGAATCGCGCCGTTCGCGCAGCCGCGACTGCGCCGAGGCGTACGCCCTCTACCGGCAGAGCTGCTAAATGGGGTCTCTAAATGGGGTCTGACCCCATTTTTCTCATTGCGCGGCGGCTGACCGAGCGCAAGCAGACGCTCGCCATCGCCGAGTCCTCCGCCGGCGGATTCATCAACGCCGCGATGGTCGGCGTGCCCGGCGCCTCGGCCTACTACCTCGGCGGCTGCATCGTGTACACCGCGGCGAGCCGCGAAGGCCTGCTCGGCATCACCGCGGCGGACATGCAGGGCATGCGCTCGGCGAGCGAGCCGTTCGCGCGCCTCATGGCGCAGCGGATCCGGACAAGGCTCGGCGCGACGTGGGGACTGGCCGAGACGGGCGCGTCGGGCCCTGCCGGAAACCGCTACGGCGATGCGCCCGGGCACGCGTGCTTCGCGGTGAGCGGGCCGGTCGAGGCGAGCGTCACGCTCGAAACGAGGAGCGGCGATCGCGAAGCGAACATGCGCGCGTTCGCGCAGCACGCGCTGCAGCTCCTGAAGGACTGCATCGAAAGGTCGTAGCGACCTCGCTGTGGTCGATACGGCCACAGGCGAATGGCTGCTTGCCGCACGAATCGTGGCATCGCGCTTGCGGCAGTGCGGGAGTACGTCTCAAGGGACGAATCTCTTCTGGAGCTGGCATGCCGCGAATAACCATTCCGGTCGCGCGCGAGCACGTCGCCGTCGGCCGCAAGCGCGTTGACAAAGGCGTCGTGCGCGTGCGCAAGAGCACGCAGCAGCGCACGCAGGACATCGACATACCCCTGTCGCGCGAGGAAGTCGAGGTCGAGCGCGTGCGCATGCATCGTGTATGCGACGCGCCGACGCCCGCACGCCGCGAAGGCGACGTGCTGGTCGTGCCGGTGTTCGAGGAGATCGTCACCGTGCACCGCCAGTGGGTCCTCAAGGAAGAGATCCGCGTGCGAACCCGCACGGTGAAGACCCGTCACCGCGAGCGCGTGGTGGTGCGGGACGAACAGGCGCAGGTAGAGCGCGAGCCGGCGCGCAAGCGCTGACTCGAGCGCGTTTTCCTTTTTTCAAACCAGTGCTGCAATCAAAAGGAGTACTACATGGCTAAGACCGTTGTCGGCCTGATGGACAGTTATAGCGAAGCGCAAGCCGCGGTACGCGACTTATCGGCCGCGGGATTCAGCGGCGACCATATCGGACTCGTGGCCCATGAGAGGCACGCGAGCGATCTCGGCGTGAAAGCCAAGGACGGCAGCGCGGCCAGCGGCGCGCTCGCCGGTGCAGGCGCCGGCGCGGCGGTCGGCGGCATCGCCGGCCTGCTGCTCGCCCTCGCCCCGCTCGCCATTCCGGGCATCGGCCCGATCATCGCTGCCGGCCCGATCGCGGCCGCGCTGGCCGGCGCCGGTCTCGGCGCCCTCGCCGGGGGGATGATCGGCGGCCTGACGAAGCTCGGCGTGCCGGAGGAAGACGCGCATGTCTATGCCGAGGGCGTACGCCGCGGCGGCACGCTGGTCACCGCGTCCGCCGAGACCGACGCGCAGGCCGATCGCGCCGTTGCGATCCTCAAGCGCCACGGCGCCGTCGACATCGAGGAGCGCGCGGCAACCTGGCGCAAGGAAGGCTGGAGCGGCCAGCTGAGCGACAAGGGCGAGACCATTCCGGTGGTGAAGGAAGAGATCGCCGTCGGCAAGCGCAAGGTGTCCAAGGGCAAGGTCAAGGTCTACTCGCACGTGCATGAGCGCCCGTTCGAGGAAACCGTGAAGCTGCGCGACGAGAAGGCCCACATCGAGCGCCGCCCGGTGGATCGCCCGGTGACCGCCGCGGACCAGGCCGCCTTCAACGAGCGGGTCTATGAAGTACGCGAGTCCGCGGAAGAGCCCGTGGTGGAGAAGCGCGCGCGCGTGAAGGAAGAAGTCTCGATCGGCAAGCAGCAGCGCGAGCGCACCGAGACGATCCGCGACACCGTGCGCGAGACCGAGGTCGAGGTCGAGCGCGCGGCGAGCGGTACCTACGACGGCCCGGAACGACGCATGGCGATGCTGCCCTTCGGCGGGGCCGAAAGGCGCAAGCTGATCTGAGCCTGAGCCGCGTGACGAAAAGGCCGCCCGAGGGCGGCCTTTTTTTTACCGCCCATGCGTCCGGAAACGGACATACCGGCCCGCGCCGTGCACGGTAGGTTACGCGCGATGCAAGAAGCCGATACCGACATCTGCGAGGACTGCATGGGGTTCGTTGCAGCCCGCCCCGAGGTCGCCCCGCACCAGGGGATGCGCGTGACCCGCCTGGTCATCGGCATGGCGTTCTGCTGCACCCGGTGCGGCATGCTCTGGGAGCGCCAACCCCTCGGATGGGCCTCGCTCGCGCCCGGCTCCTATAGGGTGTCCTAGTTCAGGGTGTCCTAGTTGAGCACCGCGTGCCCGCGGCCCTTGAGGCAGTTGCGCACGATCCCGCGCTTCTCGCGCGCCGAGCCGCCTGCGCCCCTCGCGCCGCCGATCACCGCGCCGCCGCCCGCCGCCTGGCCGATGCGGTCCGGGCGCCCCGTTGCCACGGCCAGCGCCCCGCCCACCACCGCGCCGCCGGCAGCACCGCCCGCCACCTGACCACCGCCCCCACCCTCGGCGATCTGCCGGCACTCGGCGAGATCGGCGTCGAAGCGTTCGGGGTTCCTGGACATCTTCTGGTCGACGACCGGGCGGTACTGGCAGCCCGCAAGAAGAACTAGGAAGGTCAAGCCAAGCAGGCTACATCTCCGCATGCGGCCTCCGGAAAATGGTGACTGTCACCCATTAAATAGGGACTGTCCCTGATTTAACGCGGGTCAGCCGTTTTGGCGGACAGCGGCGGCGGCGACCACCGGCTTGGCGAGCGCCTGGCGCAGGGCGTCGTAGGCCACGGGCTTCGCGAGGTGCAGGTCGAAGCCGGCCTCGCGGCTTTTTTCACGGTCTTCCTTCTGCGCGTAGCCGGAAAGGGCGATGAGCAGGATGCTCTCGCGGTTCGGCAGCTCGCGCGCGCGGCGCGCTACCTCGTAGCCGTCGATGCCGGGAAGGCCGATGTCGACGAGGGCGGCGTCGGGCTCCATGCTGGCGAGCTTGGCGAGGCCCTCGGCGCCGTCCTTGGCCACGGCGACGTCGTGGCCGTCGAACTCGAGCAGCATGCGCAGGCTCTCGCGCGCGTCGGGCTGGTCCTCGATGATCAGCACGCGC
>DASSPL010000234.1:0-3758 GCA_035699685.1 Burkholderiales bacterium
TACGTGCTCGGCGCCGCGGTCGCCCTCGCCGCCTGCGTCGCCACCCACCTGGTGGTGGACAAGGCGACGGCGCTCGTCCTGATGGGGCTCACGCCCTTCGTCGCGCTCGCGCTGCCCGAGAAGCTGCATCTCAACGTCGAGCGCCGCGGCCATTCGCTCGGCTGCGGCCTGGTCTGCATGGCGCTTTCGCTCACCGCCGGCATCGCCGGGCCGATCCTCGACGTCTTCTTCGTGCGCTCGAAGATGACGCGCCACGCGGTGGTCGCCACCAAGGCGCTGACCCAGACGCTGTCGCACCTGGTGAAGATCGCCTACTTCGGCGGCGTGATGGCGGTCGAGGGCGCGGAAGTGTCGCCCTGGCTCGCCGGGACGATGGTGCTGCTCGCCTTCGTCGGCACCTCGCTCTCGCGCCAGGTGCTCGAGCGGATCAGCGACGCGTCGTTCCGCCAGTGGACGCGCTGGACGGTGATGACGCTCGGCGTGCTCTACCTCGCGAGCGGCCTGCGCCTCGCCCTCATTCCATGACGGGCAGGACCAGCGCGGAGGGATGCCTCGCGCCGTGCCAGAACGTGTCCTGGCCGATCTTGTTCGGCGCGTAGTAGTGCGTCCACAGGACGTCGGTCACCGCCGAGTCGCCGTTCACGATCTCGAGCCGGATGCGGTTGCCCTTCCTGAACTGGAAGGCGTTCGGCTCGATGCTGATGTCGAAGCGGTACACCTCGCCCGGCTTGAGCGGCTCCGGCTTGGTGTGCAGGAGGTAGGGCTCCATCTCCGTGCTGTGCTTTTCATCCAGCGCGCGGTGCGACGCTCGCAGCCAGCCCTTGGTCACCACCTGGAACGACGGGTTGATGCCTTTCGAGCGGTCCTCCGGCGACTGGGGATACTGCTCCGACAGCTTGATGACGAAGTCGGTGTCCTTCGCCGTGGACGAAGCGAACAGCACCAGCTTGATCGGCCCGGCGATCTCCAGGTCCTTCTCCAGCGGCGGCGTGGTGAAGGTCAGCACGCGCCGCGCCGGATCGAAGTTCGGCGGACCCGATGGGCCGAAGCCGACGACGCCGCTCACCCAGCCCGGGTTGGGGTACGCATACGACGTGCTTTCCGCGCCGCTCGCCTGTCCGGTTCCCAGACTTCCATCATTCAGGGAAGTCACGCTGCCCGATTTGTCGGCCGCGAGGTACCACGACTTGTACTTCACGCCCGGCGGCGGCCACTTCTCGGCCGTGCGGAAGACGTTTGCGCCGCGCACGAAGTACTCGACGGCGGGACGCTTGTCCCACTCGGTCTCCTTGCCTTTCAGGAAGC
This sequence comes from Burkholderiales bacterium, assembly GCA_035699685.1. Lineage (GTDB taxonomy): Bacteria > Pseudomonadota > Gammaproteobacteria > Burkholderiales > SG8-39 > SCGC-AG-212-J23. Next base: position 1,306 of record DASSPL010000234.1, read on the forward strand.
GGTCGTAGAACGGCAGCAGCACCTTCTCGTGCAGCTCCGGGCTGTTGAATTCCGCGTTCGCCGCCCAGGCGTTCGGCGGGCCGCGCATCTGCAGCTTGCGCGGGCCCTTGCTGCGGCGGAAGCCCTCGATGTTGCCGCGCGTGTGCAGGTCGATCTTGCCCCAGATGCCGATCGAGTAGAGCGGCACGGTGATCTCGTGCAGGCGCTCGGAGGCGCAGCGCGCCTTCCAGAAGTCGTCGTACGTCGGGTGCGCGGAGATCAGCGCGTCGAGGTCGGTCTCCTGCCAGCGCGGCTCGGAGCCGTTGGCGGGGAAGCGGTTGATGATGCGGTTCTGGTTCCACCAGTAGCCGGGGAAGAACTGCCCCGGGATGCCGCCCTGGTAGACCGAAGCGCGGTAGGGATCGTTCAGCCCGTCGTAGGCGCCGAGGCAGGCGAGCGCGGGCGGCTTCATGATGCCCATCCACCACTGCGACATGCAGAAGTACGACTGGCCGATGCCGCCGACCTTGCCGTTCGACCACGGCTGCGCGGCGATCCACTGGATGACGTCGTACAGGTCGTTCTGCTCGTTCGGCCCGAGCAGCTCGAACTGCCCGCCCGACTTGCCGCAGCCGCGCACGTCCATGTTGACGTACACGTAGCCCTGCTTCACGTAGAAGTCGATCGGCCCGGTTTCGCGCCACAGGAACTGCGGGCCCGCGGGCAGCGCGTTGTTGTCGTAGCGGTACGGCGACGGCGCCAGCAGGGCCGGGTACTTGCCGCTTCCCTCGGGTGCGTAGATGGCTGCGCCGATCCGCGTGCCGTCGCGGACGGTGATCGAGACTTCCTTCATTTCCGCTCTCCTCGCCCGAGTATGCTACCCGCCCGCCCCGCGCAGGGACTTCGCTTATCGAAACTGCCTGTATGCTTGCGGCTTCATGTTCAAAGTGATCCGCATGGTGAAGCGGGGCGACAAGCTGCCGGCCGAGTTCCGCCAGGAGTGGCTCGAGCGCAACCGCCAGCTGCGCAAGACGGCGACCAAGCTGGTGGCGAGCGTCGTCGCCGACGGCAAGCCGCTCGGCGACGACCCGCTCTACGACGGCGTGGCGGCGCTTTACTTCAACATGGAGAAGGAAGCGCTCGACGTCGCCGCCCAGCCCCAGGCGAAGGACGCCATCAGCGTGGTGGCCGACGAGAAAGTGCTGTTCGAGAAGACCGGCGTCACCTACAAGTCGCTCGGCCAGCTCAAGGTCATCCTCGCCAGCGTGCGCAGGAAGGACCTGTCCGCGGCGCAGTTCAAGGAAGCCTCGCTCAAGGGCTACGCCAAGGCCGACAGCAAGGGCCTGATGGAATCGCCGATCCAGAAGATCGTGGCGAGCTTCGCCGTGCCCAACAAGGCAGTCCCGCACCCCGCCTTCGACGTCATGCTCGAGATCTACTTCGCCAGCACCGACGACGTGAAGGCCGCGTTCGGCAGCCCGGTCATCGGCCAGCTGCGCAAGGACGAGGAGACCCTGGTGCAGCTCGATGCGCCGGAGATCCGCATCGTCGCCGAAGAGCACGTCCTTTAGCACGCGGCACGGCTCCTGCTTCTGTCCGGGTTTCCCCGGGAGATTCAATGGCCGCCGAACAGAAGGACCTGGAGCAGCTCTACACCCTCGTCGAGAAGATCAACATCGCCATGCTGACCAGCCGCCGCGCCGACGGCAGGCTGGTGTCGCGGCCGATGGCGACGCAGAAGCGCGACCCCATCGCCGACCTGTGGTTCGTCGCGGACCTCGAATCGCACAAGATGGACGAGCTCGAGGCCGATCCGGAGATAAACCTCGCTTACCTCGACAGCAAGTCCTTCGAATGGATATCGGTCAGCGGCACCGCCCGCATCTCGACCGACCGCGAGGCGATTCGCAAGCGCTGGCAGCGAGACTGGAAGGCGTGGTTCGGCGCGCTCGACGAGGTGCGCGACGGTGGTCCGGACGACCCGCGCCTGGCGCTGATCCTGGTCGAGGCGCACAGCGTGGTGTACATGAAGCGCGAGAAATCGAAGCCGGTGGTCCTTTTCGAGCTGGCGAAAGGCATGGTCACCGGCGAGCGCCCGGACATCGGGCGCACGAAGAAGGTCAATTTCGGCTGAGCCCTCTGATCTGCAGGTAGAGAAGGCGCCGCAGGTCGGCGATGCCTTTCTTCGGATCGGGCTTGGGCGAGGCGATCCACCAGCGCAGCGACGCCGAGTAGACGAAGAAGATGTGCCGGGCGATCAGGGCGGGCTTTTCCTTCGCCTTGATCTCGCCCTTTTTCTGCGCGTCGGCCACCAGCGCAGCGACGCCGTCGATCAGCCGCTTGCGGATGCTGTGGAAGGTGGCCGCCTGCTTGCCGCTCGAATAGAAGGTGAGCTCCTGCAGGAGGATGCGCGCGAGCGCCGGCTTGGTGGCGAGCCAGCGGAAGTGCACGCTGAACACCGCGAGGAGCTGCTC
>DASSPL010000235.1:0-7698 GCA_035699685.1 Burkholderiales bacterium
TCTTCGACCAGGCGTTCCAGATCTTCTGGCGCGACCCGAAGCTCGCCGAGCGCATGATGCAGCTCCTGCTGCCGAAGGCCCACGGCCAGGCGAAGCCCGAGCAGCAGAGCCAGCGGCTCACCGACGCGCTCCACAACCGCAGCCGCGACGACGCGGCGCGCGAGCAGCGCATGGAGATGGAGGCGCGGCTCACCTTCTCCTCGCGCGAGGTGCTGCAGCGCATGGACTTCGACACCATGTCGGCCGCCGAGCTGGCGGAGGCGAAGAAGATGATCGCCGAGCTGCGCCTGCCGCTGCCCGAGATCCGCACGCGGCGCTTCTATCCGGACCGCAACGGCCACCGGGTGGATCTGCGCGCGAGCCTGAGGGAATCGCTGCGCGAGGGCGGCGACATCATCCCGCTGGTGCGCGCGGCGCCGCGCGACCTGCATCCGCCGCTCGTCGTGCTGTGCGACATCTCGGGGTCGATGAACCCCTACGCGCGCATGTTCCTGCATTTCCTGCACGCGATCACCAACGACCGCGACCGCGTCACGGTCTTCGTGTTCGGCACGCGCCTTACCAACATCACCCGGCAGCTGCGCCACCGCGACGTGGACGTGGCGATGGCCAAGGTGGCGGAGGCGATCAAGGACTGGTCGGGCGGCACGCGCATCGGCGCGAGCCTGCGCGAGTTCAACTGGAAGTGGGCGCGGCGCACGCTGGGGCAGAACGCCTGCGTGGTGCTGGTCTCCGACGGCCTCGACCGCGAGGCCGGCGAGGGGCTGGGCGAGGAGATGGAGCGGCTCGCCAAATCATGCCGTTACCTCGTCTGGCTCAACCCGCTCCTGCGGTACGAGAAGTTCGAGGCGCGCCCCGCCGGCGTGCGCGCCATGCTGCCGCACGTGGATCTCTTCCTGCCGGTGCATAATTTGAAGAGCCTCGTCGACCTGGCGAAGACGCTGAGCGGCTCACTGGCTCGATCCAACAAGGGAAATCGCGCATGGAAATGAAGGGCGAGCAGCTGATCGCTGCTCCGCAGAAGACGGTGTGGCAGGCGCTCAACGATCCCGAGGTGCTCAAGGCGTGCGTCCCGGGCTGCGAGTCCATCACGCTCACGGGCGACAACGAGTACCAGGTGCTGATGGTCGCGCGCGTCGGTCCTGTGAGCGCCAAGTTCAAGGGCAAGCTGACGCTCACCGACATCGTGCCGCCCGACTCGTATGCGCTGTCCTTCGAGGGCCAGGGCGGCCCCGCCGGCTTCGCCAAGGGCGGCGCGCAGGTGCGCCTGTCGAAGCAGGGCCTGACGACCAAGCTCGCGTACGACGTCAAGGCGAGCGTCGGCGGCAAGCTGGCGCAGATCGGCTCGCGCCTGGTCGACGCCGCGGCGAAGAAGGTGGCCGACGACTTCTTCAAGAACTTCAACGACAAGGTCGGCGGCACGGGCGGCGGCGGCGATGCCGACACCACCGTCATCCATCCCGACAACACCGTCATCGGCCCGGCGCCGAAGAAGGAAGCGGCGCACGACGACCACGATCACGACGAGCACCCGCAGCCGATCCCGCGCGACCCCGACCTGCCCGATGTCTCCGGCACCACGCTGCGCTTCTTCGCCGCCGGCTCGCTGGTCATGCTGCTCGTCACGCTGGTGGTGCTCTACCGGTAATGGCGGAGCTGCTGTTCCGCGACGACCCGTACCTCAAGGCGTGCGAAGCGAAGGTCCTCGCTGTCCACGAGAACGCGGTCGAGCTCGACCGCACCATCTTCTATCCGCTGGGCGGCGGCCAGGCCGGCGACACCGGCCGCATCGGTGAATCACGCGTCATCGATACGCGGAAAGGCGCGACGCCCGATTCGGTGCTCCACATCCTGGAGCCCGGGGCCGCGCCCGCGGTCGGCAGCCAGTTGCACATCGAGCTGGATTGGGAGCGGCGCCACCGCCTCATGCGCCTGCACACCGCGCTGCACCTGCTGGGCGCCGTGGTGAAGGCGCCGGTGACGGGCGGCCGCATCGCCGAGGACAAGGCGCACCTCGACTTCGACATCGAGATGGAAAAGCTGGTGAAGGACGAGATCGAGGCCCGCGTCAACGAGCTCGCCAGGTCCTCGGTGCAGACGAAAGCACTCTGGATCACCGACGCGGAGCTCGATGCCCGGCCGGACCTGGTGCGCACCATGTCGGTCGCGCCGCCGCGCGGCGAGGGACGCGTGCGCCTGCTCGAGATCCCCGGCATCGACCTGCAGGCCTGCGGCGGCACGCATGTCGCCAGCACCGGCGAGATCGGCGCGCTCAAGGTGGTGCGGATCCGCTCGGAAGGCAAGCGCAACAAGCGCGTGACGCTCGAGCTTGCATGAGCGTCGTCGCTCGCATGGACAAGGTGGTGAACGACTTCGTCGCGCGCTGCCGCTGGTTCCACCAGCCGATGACGAAGGGCCGCGCCCGGACTTTCGCCCTGCAGCACCGGCTGAACACCCGGCAGCGCAACTCGGTGCTCAAGCTCAAGGTCGCCACCAACTGTCCCGACTGGGAGACGCGGCTGCGCATCATCGGCGCGTGCAGCGAGGAGGTGATCGCCGACCACGCGCACGGCGGCGGCCGCGCGCACTGGCAGATCCTGGAGGACCTGGGCGTTCGCATCGGCCTCAAGCGCAGCGCGATCCAGAAGGCGAAGCCTCTGCCGTCAACCGAGCTATGCTGGGCGGCCTGGGAGGGCCTGATGGCCAACCGCCACTGGCTGGAAGGCATCGTCGCCAACACCTGCGCGGAGCGGATCAACGTGCCGGGCTACGGCACCGGCGAGTTCCGCAGGCACGGCTGGTTCGGCATCGAGCGCAAGCGCTGGGGGCGGCTGTTCAAGCTCGACGACGGGGAGCTGGAGTTCTTCGAGCTGCACAGCGAGGCCGACATCGAGCACTCCGACATGGGCTGGAAGGCGGTCGAACGCTTCGCAAGGGAGCTGAAGATGGAGGACGCGGCGGTGAAGGCGTGCGAGAGGAACCTGCACGTGTGGGAGCACTACCTGAACGGCATGGCGGCGGCGGGCGATGCAAACCACGCCTGAGCGGCGCCATGCCGCCATCCTCTACGCGGAGCTGCGCAACTTCACGCGCCTGTCCGAGATGCTCGAGCCGGAGAAGGTGCTCGAGCTCGCCAACGACTTCTTCTCGCTCTGCGGCATGGCCGTCACGGCCAACGGCGGCCGCGTACTCTCCGTGCACAACGACGCGCTGATCGCCGCATTCCCTTCCAGCGGCCACAAGGACTTCGCCCAGCGCGGCCTGAAGTGCGCACAGGACCTGCAACGCGAGTTCGGCCCCGTCGGGGAGAAGTGGAAGACCGAATACGGACTGCCCGCCGCGGTGTCGGCGGCGCTGCACCCGGGCGAGGCGGTGTTCGGCATGGCCGGGCCGATCGGCAACCAGCAGTTCGTCGCCTTCGGCGACTGCGTCAGCGTTTGCGAGCGCCTCGTGCACCGGGCGCGCGCCGGCGAGATCATCCTGTCGGGCGAATTGATGCAGGCGCTCGGCGCAGCCGCGCAGGCGGCCGGCGCCGAGAAGCTGCCGCCGCTCGAGATCCCGAAGCGCCCGCCGCTGCCGATCTACGGCATCGCCCTCGAGTCGCGCCTCGACTTCACTTAATCGGGGTCAGATGAACATTTCCGGATACACGGACAAGTTTTGCCGGCCGTCCTGAAATGTTGATCTGACCCCAATTTCTCAGGGTTTTTCCAGAGCCTCTCTTATGGCGCCGGCTAGCGTCTCGGGCGGATGCGCGCCCGAGACGCCGAGCTTGCGGTCGAGGATGAAGGTCGGCACGGCGGAGATGCCGAGCGAGCGCACGCCGTCTTCGAGTTCGGCTACCGCTGTCGCGTTGGCGCGTCCGGGCCAGCCTGACACGCCGCACTGCTGCGCGATCTCCGCGAGCACCGCGGCGTCGCCGATGTCCCTCGCTTCCTCGAAGTAAGCGCGGAACAACGCATCGACCACCGGGCCGGCGTCGCCCTGCGATTGGGCGAGCTCGATCAATTGGTGCGCTGCACGAGTGTTCGGCGTGCGCTGCATGCGGTCGAAGGCGAAGGCGATGCCTTCGCCCTTGCCCTCGGCTGAAACGCGCGCATCAAGCTCGCGACTGCGCTCCACCGAGCCGAACTTCGCCTTGCGATATTCGGCGCGCGCGAGGCCTTCGTCGGGAATTCCCGGATTGAGCTGAAAGGGAAGCCAGCGGATCTTCGTCGTGACTTCTCCTTCAAGCAGCGCGAGCGCCTTCTCGAGCCGGCGCTTGCCGATATAGCACCACGGGCACACGACGTCGGAGGCGACCTCAATCTCAATTTGGCGGGACATGGAATAGCTCGGTAGGCCTATGCGGTGGAACGTGGGCACGGCGCCTGCGATCAGAGTGGCATGCGCTCGAGAGGCATTCTAGTCTCGGTTGCGATCATCGGCTCCATCATCGGCGCCGGATGCGTCGCTCCCCTCATCGAGCCGCTCGAAGAGCCGCTGGTCTTCCGGCCGAAGCCGATCGACGAGCAGCACCTCAAGGGCTTCGCCGGCGCCGGCCGCATCGAGGAAGTGCGACTCAAGACGCCGGACGGCTACACGCTGCACGGCTGGCTCAAGCGCCCGGACCGCTGGACCGAGGGCACGCCGCACCCGCTGGTCATCATCTACGGCGGCGTCGGCCAGGAGGTCTCCGAGTTCATCCCCCGCAACACGACCAAGGACTGGGGATGGCTGATGATCAATTACCGCGGCTTCGGCCTCTCCGAGGGCTCGCCCTCCGAGCGCACCGTGCTGTCGGACGCGAAGCGCATCTACGACTGGGCGAAGGAGCAGCCCGACGTCGACGGCAACAACATCGTGGTCCTCGGCCGCAGCCTCGGCTCCTATGTCGCGATCGCCGTCGCCGCGGCGCGCAAGGTGCGCGCCGCGATCCTCGCCACGCCCTTCGACAGCGCCGAGGCCCTCGGCCAGCAGTACTTCTACGGCCTGCCGATCGGCTGGCTGCTCCAAGGCCGCTACAACCCTGCGCTGATGGCGCCGACGGTGTCGGCGCCGGCGCTCTTCGTCCTTGCCGAGAACGACTCGGTGACGCCGGTGAAGAACGGCCTGGCGCTCGCCAAGCGCTGGGGCGGCTTCGCGAAGACGGTGCTGCTCGCCGGCGCCGGCCACCGCAACGTCGAGGACCGCGCCGAGTTCTGGAGCTCGATCGGCGATTTCCTCGCCGGGCTGGACGGCTCGCTCGCTACTTCTTCCGCTCTGGAATCGTCCATAAGTAGATAACCCGTCCGGCGGACAGCTCCACCTTCCGCTCGGGCTTCCAGGTGCCCATGTCGAACTGGTGCGACACGATGCGCGTGCCGGGCTTCAGCTCGGCCAGCAGGCGCGGGCGCAGCTTCACGTTCAGGTCGGGAAGCAGGTACAGCGTCACCACCGTGGCGTCGCTGAAGTCGGTCTTGAACAGATCTTCGCGCTTGAACTTCACGAGGTGCGTGACGCCGTTCTTCTTCGCGTTCTCGTTGGCCTCGGAGATGCGCTGCGGGTCGATGTCGATGCCGGTGGCGCGGATGCCGAAGCGCTTGGCGGCGGTGACCGGAATGCGGCCGTCGCCCGAGCCGAGGTCGTAGAGCACGTCGTTCTTGCCGACCTTCGCGAGCTTCAGCATCTCGTCGACCACCTCCTGCGGCGTCGGCACGTAGATCACGTCCGGCTGCCGGCTCTCGACCGCCGGAGCCTGGGCACAAGCGTTGGCCGCGAAAAGGAGCGCTAGGAGAAATCGCATTCAGTCACCCGCTATGGTCATGTTGTCGATGAGGATGGAGCCGCACGAGCGGCCGCTGCGAACCAGGACATCGCTGCCGATGGCCGCCACGCCCTTGAACATGTCGCGCAGGTTGCCGGCGATGGTGATCTCCTCCACCGGGAAGGCGATCTCGCCGTCCTCGACCCAGAAGCCCGCGGCGCCGCGCGAATAGTCACCGGTGACGAGGTTCACGCCCTGGCCGAGGAGCTCGGTGACGAGCAGGCCGCGGCCCATCTTGCGCAGCATGCCCTCGAAATCCGGTCCGTCGGACCTCACGCGCAGATTGTGGTGGCCGCCGGCATTTCCGGTGCTCTTCATGCCGAGCTTGCGCGCCGAATAGCTGCCGAGGAAATAGCCCTCCAGCACGCCGTCGCGTACCACCACCCGCTCGCGCGTCGCCACGCCCTCGTCGTCGAAAGGCGTGCTCGCCGAGCCCTGGCGCTCGTGCGGCCGCTCCTCGATGTGCACGTTGCGCGAGAAGATCTCCTTGCCGAGGTTATCGACGAGGAAGCTGGTCTTGCGATAGAGGTTGCCGCCGTTCACCGCGGAGACGAAGTGGCCGAGGAAGCCGATGGCGGTCGGCGCCTCGAACAGCACCGGCGCCTGCGTGGTCGCGATCTTGCGCGCGCGCAGGCGCGCCGCCGCGCGCTGCGCGGCGTAGCGGCCGAGGCGGCGCGCGTCGGCGAGCTCGCCGGGCACGCGCGAGCTCGAGTACCAGTCGTCGCGCTGCATCAGGCCCTTGTGCTCGGCGATTACCGCGCACGACAGGTAGTGGCGCGAGCCGGGATAGCCGCCCATGAAGCCGAGCGAGTTGGCCAGCACGAACTGCGACTGCTGCGTGGACACCGTCGCACCCTCGGAATTCTTGATCACCGGCGCGACAGCGAATGCCGCATCCTCGCAGCGCTTGGCGAGCCGGATCGCCTCCTCGGTGCCGATCTCCCAGGGGTGGTAGAGGTCGAGGTCGGGCGTGTCCTTGGCGAGCAGCTCCGGTTCCGGCAGTCCCGCGGCGTCGTCTTCCGCGGTGTGGCGCGCGATGGCGAGCGCCGCATCGACCGTCTGCTCGAGGGCCGCGGGCGAAAGGTCAGACGTGCTGGCGTGCCCGCGCCTGACGCGGGGGCGCTCGCCCATATAGATGGTCACGCCGACGCTGCGATCGCGATTGTGCTCGATGGTATCGGGCTTGCCCTTGCGCACCGTGACGGTGAGCCCGAACGCCTCCGACACCTCGCAGTCGCAGCCGCTGGCGCCGCCCTTGCGCGCGCGCGCAAGTACCTGTTCCGCCATGGCGCGCAACTCTGCGGAATCGAAAGTGAAGCCATGGCGCTTCGGCATGGGGGCGCTATGATAGCTGCAATGCAGGACGGCGAAGCCGCACCGGTCAGCAAAACAAGGCGCAAGAAGGAGATGCACGAGCTGCAGGCGCTCGGCGCCGAGCTCGTCGAGCTGCCCGATTCGCAGCTCGCCGGCATCGACCTGCCCGACAAGCTGCGCGAAGCGGTGCTCGAGGCGAAGCGCATCACGGCGCACGAGGGCCGCCGCCGCCAGATCCAGTACATCGGCCGCCTGATGCGCGACATCGATCCAGCGCCGATCCGCGAGCGCCTCGACGCGCTCAGCGGGCAATCGGCGCAGGAAACCGCCCGCCACAAGCGGCTGGAGCAGCTGAGGGAAAAGCTGCTGGCCGACGACACCGCGCTCACCGATTTCGTCACCTCCCATTCCGGCGCCGACCTGCAGGAGCTGCGCACGCTGATCCGCAACGCGCGCAGGGAGCAGAAGGAAGGCAAGCCGCCGCGCGCATACCGCGAGCTCTTCAGGGTGTTGAAGGCGCTTGAGGCTCGAGCCGCTCCTCAGGGCTGAGATCACGCTCGCGCCGCCGCAGGAGCTGGGCGAGACCCCGCTCGGCCGCC
>DASSPL010000236.1:0-2371 GCA_035699685.1 Burkholderiales bacterium
GGGTGCCGCAGCACGCCGAGCTCACGATGCTGCTGTCGTTCTTCACGCCGCTCGCATGGCTCGAGCGCGTGCCCACGTACAAGGACCTGGTCGAGCGCCACGCCGAGCACGGCCGGGACATCCTCACCTACGGCTTCCTCGGCTACCCGCTGATGCAGGCGGCCGACATCATGATCTACCGCGCCAACAAGGTCCCGGTGGGCGAGGACCAGGTCTCGCACATCGAGCTCACGCGCGAGATTGCGCGGCGCTTCAACCACCTCTTCGGGCGCGAGAAGGGCTTCGAGGAGAAGGCCGAGGCGGCGGTGAAGAAGATGGGGCCGAAGAAGGCCAAGCTCTATCGCGCCCTGCGGGGGCGCTTCCAGGAGAAGGGGGACGAGACCGCGCTCGAGGAGGCCCAGGCGCTGGTCTCCGACGTGCAGAACCTGTCGCTCGGCGACAAGGAGCGGCTCTTCGGCTACATCGAGGGCGGCGGGCGCATGATCCTGGTGGAGCCCGACGCGCTGCTCACCGAGACGCCGAAGCTGCTGGGCCTCGACGGCCAGAAGATGTCGAAGAGCTACGGCAACGCGATCCTGCTGCGCGAGGCGCCGGACTCGGTGGTGCAGAAGATCCGCACCATGCAGACCGATCCCGCGCGCGTGCGCCGCAGCGACCCCGGCGAGCCCGAGCGCTGCCCGGTGTGGAACCTGCACCAAGTGTATTCGGACGACCGCACCCGGGATTGGGTGCTGCAGGGGTGCCGCACCGCAGGCATCGGCTGCCTCGAGTGCAAGCAGCCGGTGATCGACGCGGTGAACGCGGAGCTGAAGCCCATCCGCGAGCGCGCCGCCCAGTACGAGGAGGACCCGACGCTGGTGCGCAACATCATCCAGGACGGCTGCGAGAAGGCTTCCGACCTGGCCAACGACACGATGCGCGAAGTGCGCGAGGCCATGGGCCTCAACTACAGCTGAGAACGCGGATGAACGCAGATGAATAAGACGCTGGTCGTGGCCATGGGGCTGCTGTTGGGGAGCATGGCGTGGCCGGCTCCCGCCGCGACTCCCATCCCGCCCGGCAAGTGGAGCTTCGTCTTCACCGACGCCAGGGGGCAGCCGGAGCGGCCGATCCGCGTTTACACCTACCGCCCGAACAAGTGCGACACGCGCTGCCCCATCGTCTTCGTGATGCATGGGGCGAAACGAAATGCTTCCCAGTACCGCGATCATTGGGAGCTGCTCGCCGATGCCCACAACCTGCTGATCGTCGCCCCGGAGTTCTCCGCGCAGCACTGGCCCCGGGCCGCCTACAACCTCGGCGACATGGCCGGGCAGGCGCAGCGCGAGAAATGGGCCTATTCGGCGGTCGAGCACCTTTTCGACGAGGTCCGCGACGGGCACAATGGCTATGCGATCTTCGGGCATTCGGCCGGCGGCCAGTTCGTGCAGCGCATGGCGCTTTTCCTGCCCGACAACCGCGCTTCCGTCATGGTCGCCGCGAACCCGGGCTGGTATGCGATGCCCGAATGGCGCAAGGACAAGGCAAGCGAGCCGTTTCCGTATTCGCTGGTGGGGTCTCCCGTCGGGGAGGCCGAGCTCAGGCGGGCCCTGCAGCGGCGCTTCGTGCTGCTGCTCGGCGAAAAGGACAACGATCCCGACGACGACAAGCTGAACCAAAGCGAAGGCGCGAAGAAGCAGGGTGCCACGCGGGTCGATCGCGGCGAGAGCTTCTTCAAGGCCGCCACGGCCGCGGCCGCCGAGCTCGGCGTGAGATTCGCCTGGGAGCTGAACGAAGTGCCCGATACCGCCCACGACGCCGCGGCGCTGAGCCGCGCCGCCGCGCAGACGCTCTACGGAAAGAGATGAACACGCACGCCGCGAACGATCCGGTGGACACCTCGCAGCCGACGCTGGACCTGGCGCTGCCGCTCGCGCGCATCCGCGGCGAGCCGATGACCGAGATGCCCTCGGACCTCTACATCCCGCCGGAAGCGCTGTCGGTGTTCCTCGACGCCTTCGAGGGGCCGCTGGACCTGCTGCTGTACCTGATCCGCAAGCACTCGCTCGACATCCTCGACATCCCCATGGCGGAGCTCACCCGCCAGTACATGGAGTACGTCGAGATGATGCGCGACGGCCAGCTCGAGCTCGCCGCCGAGTACCTGCTGATGGCCGCGCTGCTGATCGAGATCAAGTCGCGAATGCTGCTGCCGCGGCCGAAGCGCGACGAGGAGGGAGAGGCCGAGGATCCGCGCGCGGAGCTGGTGCGGCGCCTGCTGGAATACGAGCGCATGAAGAAGGCCGCCGCCGCCATCGCCGAGGCGCCGGTCGCCGGGCGCGATTTCTCGGTGGTCGAGGTGTACCTGGAGCAGGTGGCGCCGAAGCTGCCC
>DASSPL010000237.1:0-12593 GCA_035699685.1 Burkholderiales bacterium
AAGGCGCAGCCCCCGACGGGTAGCCACGCCTTCCACCGCGGCTTTCGCCGCAAACAGCGCTCTCAGTTGCGCTCAATTCGTGCAAAACCTCCTAAGTACTCATTTTTGCTCGTTCGACTGTCCAACCAGCTCTTGACAAACTGAATCGATCAATCGGCGAGCGATCGAGATTCTGCTTGGTAATTTCGGCAATTGCAATACTTCGAACCACTTTGCGTCCTCGATTTCCCCGGCTTGCGGCGCGAGCTCGCCGCTCACCCACTCGCAGACGAACGCGATCATCAGCGAGTGCGGGAACGGCCACGGCTGGCTCGCGAAGTAGCGGATGTTCGACACGCGCACGCCGACCTCCTCGTGCACCTCGCGCGCGAGGCACTGCTCGAGCGACTCGCCGGGCTCGACGAAGCCGGCGAGCGCGCTGTACATGCCGGCCGGAAAGTGCGGGCTGCGGGCGAGCAGCAGCTCGTTTTTTCCCTGATTTCTCCTATGAACGAGCGCCATCACGGCCGGCGCGAGGCGCGGGTAGGCGGTCAGCTTGCACTTGGGGCAGACGCGGGCGCGCTCCTCGCTCTTCGGCAGCGTGGCGGCGCCGCAGCGGCCGCAGAACTGGTGCGTGCGGTCCCACGCGACGATCTGCAGCGCGCGCCCGGCGAGGGCGAAGTGGGCGTCGTCGAGCACGCTGTAGAGCGCGCGCAGCCCGGCCCAGGCGAGCCCCGGCGGCGGCGCGGCGCCGTCCGGCAGCTCCGCCGCCCAGCACTGCACGCCGCCCAGACGCCCTAGATATAGGGTGCGCGCGCTGTTGGAACCCAGCCAATTGTGGTTTTTCTGCAACGGCAGGCGCGCGTACGCCGGCCGCGCCCTGACCCGCGGGTCGTCGCTGGGGACGGTGCCGGGCCCCATCTCGACCGCCAGCTCGTCGCCGCGGAAGACAAACCAGTGGGCTTCACCGGGCGCCTCGCAGGCGACCAGGTGCTCGTATTCCAGAGGCGACGAGAAGGGGAGCGGCGGGGCGGTGGCCATGAAGGCGCTGAGTATAATTTGCACGCTCCGATGGATTCTCCCGTTACGGCAAAGGCAGGCGACGCCGAGCTCGCCAATTCCATTCGCGCGCTGGCGATGGATGCGGTGGAGGCGGCGAAGTCCGGCCACCCGGGCATGCCGATGGGCATGGCCGAGATCGCGGTGGCGCTCTGGAAGCGCCACCTGCGCCACAACCCCGCCAATCCCGCCTGGCCCGACCGCGACCGCTTCGTGCTGTCGAACGGCCACGGCTCGATGCTGCTCTACAGCCTGCTGCACCTCACCGGCTACGAGCTGCCGATCGAGGAGCTGCGCCGCTTCCGCCAGCTCGGCTCGAAGACGCCAGGGCATCCCGAGTACGGCTACGCGCCAGGGGTGGAGACCACCACCGGACCCCTGGGCCAGGGCTTCGCCAACGCCGTGGGCATGGCCCTGGCCGAGACGCTGCTTGCCGCGGAGTTCAACCGGCCGGACTTCGCCCTCGTCGACCACTACACGTATGTGTTCATGGGCGACGGCTGCATGATGGAAGGCATCTCGCACGAGGCCGCAGCGCTCGCCGGCACGCTGGGCCTGGGCAAGCTGGTCGCCTTCTACGACGACAACGGCATCTCGATCGATTCCGACAAGGGCGAGATCGCCCACTGGTACACCGACGACGTGCCGAAGCGCTTCGCCGCGTACGGCTGGCAGGTGGTCCCGAACGTAGACGGCCACGACGTGGAGGCGGTCGACAAGGCGATCCGCAAGGCGAAGCGCGAAAAGACCCGGCCGACGCTGATTTGCTGCAAGACGGTAATCGCCAAGGGCGCGCCGAAGAAGGCCAACACCGGAGGCGCGCATGGCGCCCCGCTCGGCGCCGAGGAAGTGGCCGCCACCCGCACGGCGATCGGCTGGAGCCATGCGCCGTTCGAGATCCCGCAGTCGGTCTACGACGGCTGGGACGCCCGCGAGGCCGGCAAGCGCGCGGAGCGCAGATGGGCGCGCCTCCTCAAGCAGTACAAGGCCCAGTTCCCCGCCGAGGCGGCCGAGTTCGAGCGCCGCATGGCGGGCGAGCTGCCAGCGGATTTCCCGGCGAGGGCCGAAGCCCTGGTTGCCGACGCGCAGGCGAAGGCGGAGACCATCGCGACGCGCAAGGCCTCGCAGAACGTACTCGAGACGCTGAAGCTGGCGCTGCCCGAGCTGGTGGGCGGCTCGGCCGACCTGACCGGCTCGAACCTGACCATGGTGAAGGCGTCGCGCGCCGTGGCGCCAGGGGCGGTGAAGGGCAACCACATCTTCTACGGCGTGCGCGAGTTCGGCATGTGCGCCCTGATGAACGGCATCTCCCTTCACCGCGGGCTGATCCCTTACGGCGGCACCTTCCTCGTCTTTTCGGACTACGCCCGCAATGCCCTGCGCATGGCGGCGCTGATGAAGATCCGCGTGGTGTACGTCTTCACCCACGACTCGATCGGCCTCGGCGAGGACGGGCCGACGCACCAGCCGGTCGAGCACGCGTCCAGCCTGCGCCTGATGCCCAACCTGGATGTCTGGCGGCCGGCCGACACGGTGGAGACCGCCGTCGCCTGGGCGTCAGCCGTGAAGCGCACCAAGGGACCGAGCGCGCTGCTCCTCACTCGCCAGAACGTGCCTTTCCAGAAGCGGGCCGACCTGGGGAACATCGAGCGGGGCGGCTATGTCCTTTCCGATGCCGACGGCGCGCGCGCCGTGATCATCGCCACGGGCTCCGAGGTTGCAGTAGCGCTCGAGGCTCAGAAGCTCCTCGCCGCCGAGGGCGTGCCGGCCCGCGTCGTGTCCATGCCCTCCACCAGCGTGTTCGACCGCCAGCCCGAGGACTATCGAAACGGCGTGCTGTCGGGCCTGCCCAAGGTGGCAGTCGAGGCCGGGGTCAGCGACTATTGGCGCAAGTACGTCGGCCTCGAAGGGGCCGTCGTCGGGATCGACCGCTACGGCGAATCCGCCCCGGCGGGCGAGCTGTTCAAACATTTCGGCTTCACGCCCAGGGGCGTGGCCGATGCCGTCAGGAGAGTGCTTAAATGACCATCAAGGTTGCCATCAACGGATTCGGCCGCATCGGCCGCATGGTGCTGCGCGCCCACTATGAAGGGGGCAAGAAGCACGACCTGCAGTTCGTCGCCATCAACGACCTCGGCGACGCCCAGACCAACGCCCACCTGCTGAAGTACGACACCGCCCACGGCAAGTTCCCGGGCACGGTGAAAGTCGACGGCGACAGCCTGGTGGTGAACGGCGACCGCATCAAGGTCGTCGCCGAGCGCGACCCGGCCAAGCTGCCGTGGAAGAGCCTGGGCGTCGACGTGGTCATGGAGTGCACGGGCCTCTTTACCAGCAAGGCGAAGGCGGGCCTGCACGTCCAGGCCGGCGCGAAGAAGGTGATCATCTCGGCGCCCGGCGAGAAGGACGTCGACCGCACCGTGGTGTTCGGCGTCAACCACAAGTCCCTGAAGGACTCGGACACGGTGATCTCCAACGCGTCCTGCACGACCAACTGCCTGGCGCCGCTGGTCAAGGCGCTCGACGAGCGCATCGGCGTGGCCTCGGGCCTGATGAACACCATCCACTCGTTCACCAACGACCAGGTCCTGACCGACGTGTTCCACAAGGACCTGCGCCGCGCGCGCTCGGCGGTCGAGAACATGATCCCGACCAAGACCGGCGCCGCCGCGGCGGTCGGCCTCGTTCTGCCGCATCTCAACGGCAAGCTCGACGGCTACTCGATCCGCGTGCCGACCATCAACGTCTCGATCGTCGACTTCACCTTCGTCGCCAAGCGGCCGACCACCGTCGACGAGGTGAACAAGGCGGTAAAGGCGGGCTGCGACGGCGACCTGAAGGGGATCCTCGAGTACAACACCGAGCAGCTGGTGTCGTCCGACTTCAACCACAACCCGGCCAGCTCGATCTTCGACTCGACTCTCACGCGCGTCTCGCCCGACGGCACGCTGGTCAAGGTGTCGTCGTGGTACGACAACGAGTGGGGGTTCTCGAACCGCATGCTGGACGTCGCCACCGTATTCGCCGAAGTCGGCGCCGCCCTGGCGAAATAGCCCCACAGAAGTTCAAGCTGCCGTTATGAAGTTTCGTCGTATGTCCGAAGTGGACCTGCGCGGCAAGCGGGTCTTCATCCGCGCCGACCTCAATGTACCCGTCGAGGACGGCCGCATCACGGACGACACCCGCATCCGCGCCTCGGTCCCTGGCATCAAGCAAGCGCTCGAGAAGGGCGCCGCGGTGATGGTGACGTCACATCTCGGCCGCCCCACCGAGGGCACGCTCAACCCGGAGGACTCGCTCGCGCCCGTGGCGCAACGCCTGTCTGAATTGCTGGGTATCCCCGTACCCGTGAAGGCGAATTGGGTCGACGGGGTCGACGTCAAGCCCGGCCAGGTCGTGGTGCTCGAGAACTGCCGCGTGAACAAGGGCGAGAAGAAGGACGACGAGACGCTGGCGAAGAAGATGGCGGCGCTGTGCGACGTCTACGTCAACGACGCCTTCGGCACCGCGCATCGCGCCGAGGCCACGACCCACGGCATCGCCCGGCACGCCAAGGTGGCGTGCGCCGGCCCGCTGATGGCGGCGGAGCTCGAGGCGCTGGGCAAGGCGCTCGGCAATCCGGCACGGCCGCTGGTGGCGATCGTCGCCGGCTCCAAGGTCTCGACCAAGCTCACCATCCTCGACGCGCTGGCGAAGAAGGTGGACAGCCTGATCGTCGGCGGCGGCATCGCCAACACCTTTCTCCTGGCGCAGGGCAAGCCGATCGGCAAATCGCTGGCCGAGACGGATCTCGTCGGCGAGGCGAAGAAGATAGCCGCTTCCACGAGCGTGCCGCTGCCCAGCGACGTGGTCGTGGCTGCGTCGCTCGAGGCGAAGCAGGGCACCGTGAAGAAGGTCGACGCCGTGGCGGGCGAGGACATGATCCTCGATATCGGCCCCGAAACCTCGAAGACTCTGGCGGCGGCGCTGGAAAAGGCGGGCACCATCGTCTGGAACGGGCCGGTGGGGGTGTTCGAGAACGATGCCTTCGCCAAAGGCACCGAGACGCTGGCGCGCGCGATCGCGCAATCGAAGGCGTACACCATCGCCGGCGGCGGCGACACGGTCGCCGCGATCAACAAGTTCGGCATCGCCAAGGACGTCGACTACATTTCGACCGCGGGCGGCGCGTTCCTCGAGTTCCTGGAGGGCAAGAAGCTCCCCGCCGTGGCCGCGCTAGAAGCGCGGGCGGATGGTTAAGCAGTTCAGCGTCAGCACGCGCGGGCAGGGGCTGGAGGAGATCACCCGCCATGTCGCGGCGGTAGTGCAGGAGTCGAAGGTGGGCGAGGGCCTGTGCACGGTCTTCGTCCGCCACACTTCGGCGAGTCTGGTCATCCAGGAGAACGCCGACCCGACCGCGAAGCAGGACCTCGAGCGCTGGCTGAACCGCCTGGTGCCGGAAGGCGACCCGTTCTATCAGCACGACACGGAGGGACCCGACGACATGCCGGCGCATATCAAGGCGGCGCTGACCGCGACCTCCCTTTCCGTCCCGGTCCTCGGCGGAAAGCTCGGGCTGGGCACCTGGCAGGGCATCTACCTGTGGGAGCACCGGCGCCGCGGCAGCGAGCGGGAGCTGCTCGTGCACGTCGGGCCATGAACCTTTCCGCCGACATCGTCGGGACGAGCGCCGGGCCGATCGAGCACCTCGTCGACGCGCGCTGGGTCATGGCGTATAGCGCAGGCCTCGGCGAGACCGCCGCGCGCTACTACGACACCGCCGCCAAGGGCGGGCCCGTCGTGCACCCGTTGTTTCCGGTCTGCTACGAATGGCCGGCCTCGAACGCGATCCGCGATCTCGCCGCGCTGAAGCCCATCGCGGGACTGCTGGTGCATGCCCAGCACGACCTCACCCTTCACCGGCCGGTGCGGCCCGGCGAGACCTTGCGCACCTCGGCGCGCATCGTCGCCGCCGAGCCGCGCTCGCCCGGCGCCTTCGTCGTCTATCGCTTCGAGACGCGCGGCGCCAACGACGAAGTCATGACCACGACGGACTTCGGCACGTTGTATCGCGGCGTGCGCCTCGACCGCCGCGCGGGCGAAGCGATGAAGGATCCGGCGCCGCTCGATGCGCCATTGCAGCCCGCGGGAGAAATCGCCATCCCGGCGACGGCCGCGCACGTGTACACCGAATGCGCGCGCATCTGGAATCCGATCCACACCGACATCGCCTACGCGCGTGCCGCCGGCCTGCCGGACATCATCCTGCACGGCACGGCGACCCTGGCCTACTCGATCTCCACCCTGCTCGGGAAATTCGGCCTGCACGACGCGGCCGTGCGGCGCGTCGTTTGCAGGTTCGCCGGCATGGTGCGCATGCCGGCCGCGCTGTCCGTGCATGCCTCACGGCAGGGCGGCGAGGTGCAGTTCGAGGCTCGCGGCGAGCAGGGCGCGGCCGTCATAACCCGCGGGCGGCTTCTGCTAGAGTAGCCGGCTCATGCTCCGCAGTACGAAGATCGTCGCGACCCTCGGTCCCGCGTCCTCCGATCCAGCAACCCTCGAGCGCATCATCCGCGCCGGGGTCGATGTCGTGCGGCTGAACTTCTCGCACGGCACCGCCGCCGACCACGAGAAGCGCGCGGCGCTGGTGAAGGAGCTCTCGGCCAAGACCGGCCGCACGGTGGCGATCATGTGCGACCTGCAGGGACCGAAGATCCGCGTCGGCAAGTTCCGCGAGGGCAAGGTCACCCTCGAGAAGGGGCAGTCGTTCGTGCTCGATGCGACGGCGGAAATGGGCGACGGCGAGCGCTCGGGGCTGGATTACAAGGAGCTGCCGCGCGACGTCGATGCCGGCTCGCTCCTCCTGCTCGACGACGGCAAGATCGTCCTCGAAGTCACCGGCGTGAGGGGCGAGGAGGTGCACACGGTGGTGCGCCACGGCGGCGTGCTGTCGAACAACAAGGGCATCAACCGCCAGGGCGGCGGCCTCACCGCGCCGGCGCTCACCTCCAAGGACATGGAGGACATCAAGACCGCCGCCAAGATCCAGGCCGACTACCTGGCGGTGTCGTTCCCGAAGACCGGCGCCGACATGTACATGGCGCGCGAGCTCATGCGCGCGGCCGGCGGCAAGGCCTTCCTCATCGCCAAGATCGAGCGCGCCGAGGCCGTCGGCGAGCAGGCGCTGATCGACATCATGCGCGGCTCCGACGGCATCATGGTGGCGCGCGGCGATCTGGCCGTCGAGGTGGGCGACGCCTCGGTGCCGGCGCTGCAGAAGAAGATGATCCGCCTCGCGCGCGAGCACAACAAGCTCACGATCACCGCGACGCAGATGATGGAGTCGATGATCTCGAGCCCGGTGCCGACGCGCGCCGAGGTGTCCGACGTCGCGAACGCGGTGCTCGACGGCACCGACGCCGTGATGCTGTCCGCCGAGACGGCAAGCGGCAAATACCCGGTGGAGACGGTCGAGGCCATGGACCGCATCTGCCTCGAGGCGGAGCAGACCCAGCCGCTCTCGCTCGACTCGGAGTTCCTCAACCGCGTCTTCACGCGCGTCGACCAGTCGATCGCCATGGCGGCGCTCTTCACCGCCTACCACCTCAAGGTGAAGTGCATCGCCTCGCTGACGGAATCAGGCTCCACCGCGCTGTGGATGAGCCGCCTCAATTCCGGCGTGCCGATCTACGCGCTCACCTCGCAGACCACCACGCGCTACCGCTGCGCCCTGTTCCGCGACGTGTTCCCGCTGATGGTGAAGTACATCGGCCACGACCGCGAGGAGCTCCTGCGCGAGGCCGAGAAGGCGCTGGTCGACAACAAGGTCGTCAAGCAGGGCGACCTGATCGTGCTCACCATCGGCGAGCCGATCGGCAAGGCCGGCGGCACCAACACCATGAAGATCGTCAAAGTCGGGGAGCACCTGAAACCATGAACGTGCGCTCGGAACTCGCCTCTCGCTTCGTCGATGCCGAAAACATGCCGTGGGAGAAGACCCGGTACCCGGGCGTGGAGCAGAAGACGCTCTTCCTGGACAAGCAGACCGGCATGCTCACGGCGCTCATGCGCATGGCGCCGAACGCGAGGCTGCCCGACCACGAGCACGTGCAGATCGAGCAGACCTACGTGCTCGAGGGCAGCCTGCTCTGTCCCGAGGGCGAGTGCACGCCCGGCCAGTTCGTCTGGCGTCCCGCCGGCAGCCGCCACCACGCCTGGGCCGGCCCGAAGGGTGGCCTGTTCCTCGCCATGTTCCAGGTGCCGAACAAGTTCTTCCAGCCCGACGGCCGCGTCACCGATTTCCTCGGCCGCGACTGGGACGCGACCTGGAAGAAGTAACCCCTTCGTAGAGGTCGCGCCCGGCTGCGAGGGCGCCGATCTTCCCGTCGGCCACGTTCCGCGGCAGCATCCAGAAGCCGCAGTCCGGGTGGATGTACTTCACTCGACCTTTTCCCAGCACCTTCTCCGCGCGCTCGATGGTGCGCGCGATGTCGTCCGGCTTCTCGATCTCGGTGCGCTTGATGTCGACCACGCCGAGGCCGAACCCTATGTCGTTGCGCAATTCCTTGAAGACCGCGAGTTCCTCCGCCGGGCGGTGCGCCGTCTCCATGACGATGTGATCCACCTTGAGGGCGTTGAGGTAGCCCATCAGCTTCGCCCACGTGCCTTCCTGGATGGACTGGCCGCCGTAGTTGCCGAAGCACAGATGCACGGCCGCTTTGCCCTTTACCCTGGCCAGGACCTTGTTGATGGCTGCGGCGGCCCACTTCCACTCGTCCGGATGCC
The DNA here is from genome assembly GCA_035699685.1 of Burkholderiales bacterium. Lineage (GTDB taxonomy): Bacteria > Pseudomonadota > Gammaproteobacteria > Burkholderiales > SG8-39 > SCGC-AG-212-J23. Next base: position 8,803 of record DASSPL010000237.1, read on the forward strand.
CCGGCAGGTTGGCTTCGTCGAGCTGCACCACGTCGGCGTCGAGGTGCCTGACCTGCTCGGCGAGCACGTCGGCGAGGGCGTGGGCGAGCTTCTCCGGGTTCCTGTAGTGCCGGTCGTGCAGGGTCTTTGCCAGCATGTGCGGCCCGGTGAGGGTGAACTTGAGCGGCCGCGTGGCGAGCGCCTTGGCGCGCGCGCACGGCAGCTTGAGGTTCAGCGTGCCCGGGCCGACGGGTCCTTCCACCACGCCGGGGGGCTTGGCGCGGAAGCGCATGCCGGCGCCGCGCGAATAGTCGAGCCATTCGGAGAAGCCGATATCGGAGCGCACGCCCGACATCGGCTTCACGAAGTACTCGATCATGCCGTTGGTCTCGGGATGGTTGACGTCGAAGCGGTACAGCTCGCCGTCGGCGACGAGGTCGATGCCGGCCTGCTCCTGCGTGGCGATGACCACGCGGGTGGCGTCCACCAGCGCCTGCTCGGAAGGCGCGCGCGCCAGCCAGTCGGGAAGCGGGTAGGAGCCGACTACGGTAGTGAGGATTCGCGCCATGGGGCGGCAATTATAATTTCACCAGATGGTTAATACGCTGCCCGGGGCGTTCGCCGGCGTCGACGAGCTCGAGGAGTTCATGACGCGGCCCTCGGACGAGCTGAAGGCGGATCTCGCCGGGGTCGACGAGATCATGGTGCTCGGCGTCGGCGGCAAGATGGGCCCGACGCTCGCGCGCCTGGCGCGCCGCGCCGGCAAGCGCGTCATCGGCGTCGCGCGATTCAGCGAGAAAGGCCTGCGCGAAAAGCTCGAGGCTTGGGGCGTCGAATGCCTGGCCTGCGACCTCCTCGATCGCGAGCAGCTCGAGCTCCTGCCGCGAGTCAAGAACGTGGTGTTCATGGCCGGCCACAAGTTCGGCGCTGCCGGCAACCCGGCGCTCACCTGGGCGATGAACGTCAACGTGCCGTTCATGGTGGCGGAGACCTTCCGCAACTCGCGCATCGTCGCGTTTTCCACGGCGTGCGTTTACCCCTATGCGCCGGTGAGTGGCGCCGGCGCCGACGAGTCCGTCGCCACGACCCCGCCGCCCGGCGACTACGCCAGCTCCTGCGTCGGCCGCGAGCAGGCATTCGCCTACGGCTCGCATCGCTGGGGCACGCCGGGGCGCCTGATGCGCCTGGAATACGCCATCGACATGCGCTATGGCGTGCTGCACGACGTCGCGGCCAAGGTGTTCGCCGGCCAGCCGGTCGATGTGACGATGGGCCATGTGAACGTGATGTGGCAGGGCGACGCCAACGAGCAGGCGCTGCGCCTCCTCGCGCACTGCACCACGCCGACCTCGCCGATCAACGTCAGCGGCGCCGAAGTTCTCAGTGTGCGCTCGCTCGCCGAGCAGTTCGGCAAGCGGTTTCAGAAAAAGCCCATCATCGTGGGCAACGAGGCGCCCACCGCCTGGCTGGTCGACACGCGCGCCGCGCAGAAGCTTTTCGGGCCGCCGCGCACGCCGCTCTCGGCGATGCTCGACTGGCAGGCGCAGTGGATCGCGCGCGGCCTGCCGGACCTCGGCAAGCCCACGCACTTCGAGACGCGTGACGGCAAGTACTGATCACGAGCTGCGCGAAGAGCACGTTCCCGGGTGCCTCGCGCTCTCGCAGGCCGCGGGCTGGAACCAGAACGAAGCCGATTGGCGGCTGATGCTGTCTCTCGGCCGCGGGTGGGGCCTTTCGATCGACGGCACGCTCGTCGCCTCGACGCTGGTGCTGCCCTATGGCGGCTTTGCCTGGATCAGCATGGTGCTCGTCCTGCCCGAGCATCGGCGCAAGGGCTACGCGTCGCGCCTCCTCAGGGTGGCGATCGACGACCTGCGCGCAAGCAAGCTCAAGCCGATTCTCGATGCCACGCCCGCCGGGCGCGAGGTGTACCGGCAGGAGGGCTTCCAGGACACGTGGACGTTCAAGCGGTTCGTCCTGCGCGGCTCGCCACGCGGCGTCAATGGCAGCGCGCGTGGGACCATTGGCTGGCGCAAGGCCCTCGAGCTCGACGCCGAGGCGTTTGGCGGCGATCGCGAGTGGCTGCTGCGGGCGTTGCAGAAGCGCCTGCCCCACGCCGCGCTCGGCGCGACCGACGGCTTCGTGCTCGGACGCGACGGGCGCGAGGCGAGCCAGATCGGCCCGCTGGTTGCGCGAGATCAAGACACGGCGCTGCAGCTGCTCGAGCATGCGCTGCAGGCGGTGTCCGGGCCGGTGTACGCCGACGTGGCGGACCATGCGCCGGCCCTGCAGGAGTGGCTGCAGGCGCGCGGCTTCGAGTTCCAGCGGCCGTTCACGCGCATGGTCCATGGCGGCGGGCGCGCGCCCGGGAACGAAAAGCTGGTCTATCTGGTCGCCGGGCCCGAGCTCGGCTGATGCATCGGAGGTGACGCGTGTCGTATGACTTCATCATCGTCGGCGGCGGGCATCATGCGCTCGCCTGCGGCGCGTATCTGGCGAAAGCCGGCGCCAGCGTGCTCGTGGTCGAGCGCAGCCACCGCACCGGCGGCGCCTGCCACACCGAGGAGGTCACGCTGCCCGGCTTCAAGCACAACGTCTGCTCGGTCGTGCACACGCACATCCCGTTGAGCCCGGTGTATCGCGATCTCGAGCTCGAGCGCCATGGCGTGAAGTACATCTACCCGGCGCACCTGCGGGGAACGATCTTCCCCGGCGACCAATGCCTGGTGATGTACCGCGACACGGAGCAGATGGCTGCCGAGCTCGCCAAGTTCTCGGCGCGCGACGCGAAGACCTTCAGGCAGCTCGTCGCCGACTACGGCGAGTTCATCGACTCGACCTACCTGCCGCTCATGTACTCGCCGCCGCTGCCGCCTTCGATGCAGACTGCCCAGCTCGAGCAGTCCGACGAGGGCCGCGCGCTCCTGCAGTGGCAGGCGAGCACGCCGGTGCAGCTCCTCGACGAGCTGTTCGAGAGCGAGGAGGTCAAGGTGCACTTTCTCGCGCGCATGACGGTGCTCGGCTTTCCGCCGGACGCCTTCGGCCAGGGCTGGATCCAGCTCTTCCGGATACTCAAGGCGGAGGCGCCGATCTGCGTCGGCGGCTCGCAGGGGCTCGCCGACGGGCTGCGGCGCGCGCTCGAGGCCGCCGGCGGCAAGGTGCGCACCGGCGCCGAGGTGAAGCGCATCGTGGTGCGCGGCAACCGGGCCACCGGGGTCGAGCTCGCCGACGGCACGAGGCTCGACGCCGCCAAGGCGGTGGTGACCAACGTGGAGCCGAAGAAGAGCTTCCTGAAGATGGTGGGCGAGGAGCACCTGCCCGCGCCGTTCGCCACGCGCGTGAAGAACTACCACTCGCGCGGGCGCTCGCTCATGGTCCTGCATCTCGCGCTGTCGGAGCCGCCCCGATACCGCGCGGGTGCGCATAACCCGCACGTCAACCTCGCCTTCAGCCAGGAGATGTTCGGCGGCACGGTGCGCGACCAGGTGCGCGCCTACCAGGAGATCGCGGCGGGCGTCGCGCCGCGCAAGGAGATGCTGCAGATCACGCTGCCGACGCTCTTCGACCCTTCGCAGGCACCGGCCGGCAAGCACACGACCGTGGTGTGGCAGTACGCGCCCTACCACGCCGACTGGAAGAGCCTGCGGGAGGAGTACGCCGAGCACTGCCTCGCCTTGTGGCGCTCCTACGCGCCGAACATGACGAAGGACAAGATCCTGGCGATGAAGATCCAGGATCCGACCGACACCGAGCGCGTCAACGACAACATGGTGAACGGCGTCGACGTGGTGGGCGACATGACGCCCGACCAG
>DASSPL010000238.1:0-6470 GCA_035699685.1 Burkholderiales bacterium
TCGCCCTCTTCTTCGTCGCGCTGGTGGACGAGCTGGTCAGCGTGACACGCGGCCGCATGCCCTCGTACCAGGCGGCCGAGGAAGCGCGCCGCGCGGCCGGCGACTTCTCGGAGACGCTGTGACCACGCTCGGCGCCGCGGCGATCCTGCTCGCGCTGCTGCTGGTGCTGCTGGTCGGCGGCGTGTGGATCGCCATCGCGCTCGCCGCGGTGGCGTGGTTCGGACTGCAGGTCTTCACCAACACGCCGCCGGACGTGAATCTCTTCCAGTCGTTCTGGGGCTCGAGCGCCTCGTGGACGCTGGCCGCGCTGCCGCTCTTCGTCTGGATGGGCGAGATCCTCTACCGCACGCGGCTGTCCGAGGAGATGTTCGAGGGCCTCTCGCCGTGGCTCGGCTGGCTGCCCGGGCGGCTGATGCACGTCAACATCCTCGGCTGCGCGGTGTTCGGCACCGTGTCGGGCTCCTCCGCCGCCACGTGCGCGACGATCGCCAAGGTGGCGCTGCCCGAGCTGAAGCGGCGCGGCTACGACGAGAAGACGTGCCTCGGCTCGCTCGCCGCGGCCGGCACGCTCGGCATCCTGCTGCCGCCGTCGATCATCATGGTGGTCTACGCGGTCGCCGCCGAGGTGTCGATCATCAAGGTGTTCCTCGCCGGCCTGATTCCCGGGCTGGTGCTGACCGCGCTTTTCTCGGGCTACGTGATCGTCTGGGCGCTGATGAACCCGGACAAGACGCCGCAGGAAGACGCGCGCTACACCTTCAGGGAAAAGCTGTATCGCAGCCGCCTGCTCGTGCCCTGCATCCTGCTCATCGTCTTCATCGTCTGGGTGATGGTGATCGGCTGGGCCACCGCCACGGAAGCGGCCGCCTACGGCGTGCTCGGCGCCCTGGTGATCGCGTGGTGGTCGGGCGGGCTGACGTGGGCGAACTTCAGCGCGAGCCTGATGGGGGCGACGCGGCTCTCGTGCATGATCCTCTTCATCCTCGCCGGCGCGAGCTTCCTCTCGTCGTGCATGGCGTTCACCGGCATCCCGCGCGTGCTGGCCGAGTGGGTGTCGTCCATGAACCCCAACCCCTACGCGCTGATCGCCATCCTCGCGATGATCTACGTCGTGCTGGGCATGGCGCTCGACGGCGTGTCGATGATCGTGCTCACCACCTCGGTGGTGCTGCCGATGGTGGAGAAGGCCGGCTTCGACCTCATCTGGTTCAGCATCTTCATCGTGCTGCTGGTGGAGATCGCCGAGCTCACGCCGCCGCTCGGCTTCAACATCTTCGTGCTGCAGACCATGACCGGCCGCGACTCGAACTACGTCGCGTGGGCCTCGCTGCCGTTCTTCTTCATGATGGTGCTGTGCGTGGCGCTCATCACCGCCTTCCCGCAGCTCTGCACCTGGCTGCCGGATGCCCTTATCGGCGTGACGAAGAAGTAATCCGGACTACGGGCGTAGTCCGGAAGACGCGGCTAGCCGAAGGCGAGCCGGCGGGCGAGCCGCAGCGTGTCCCGGGGGCGAGCCGCAAAACGGGGCATGCGATGCGGATCGACGTCGTGATCGAGCGACCCCTGCTCCACGGTCACCGCGCTGTCGTAGTAGCGGCGCGCGGCCTTGACCGCATCGTCGTCCAAGTCCCCGTTCGGATAGCAGAAATTCTTCACCTCGCGCTGTAGCCGATGCTCCAGCACGCTGCGGCTTTCGCGCAGCTCGCGGTCGACCTCGTCTGGGGCGAGCGACGTAAGGATCGGATGGCTGAGCGTGTGCGAGCCGATGGTGACGACGCGCGGGTCGAGCTTCCTCAGGTCATCCCATCCGGCGATCTCGAACTCGTCGCGCTGCTCCGGAGTCGGCCGGAAGTCCCGGGTCGCGGCGCGGATGGCCTCCTCGACCTTCACGCGCGCCGGAAGCTTGAGACCCTTCATCCATTCGACCAGGGCCTCGACCTCGGCCGGCCCGCCCACCGTCGCGGCGAGCTCCGCCAGCGCCGGGGCCGGCAGCGACAGCAGCCGCTGGCGCGCCTCGTGGTTCCACAGCCAGCCGCCGCTCTCGATCAGGCCCGGGCAGACGTAGAAGGTGGCCGGCAGGCCGAGCTTGCGCAGGATCGGATAGGCCACCTCGACGTTGCTCTTCAGCCCGTCGTCGAAGGTAAGCGCGATGCGCCGGCCGTTGGGCCGCGGCCGCGTCAGCTCCTCCAGCGGCACGATGTGGAACAGCATGCCCAGCGCGCGCAGCTGGCGCTCGAGATGCGCCGCGTCACGCCGGGGCGTGCCGTGGTACATCAGGATGCTGTCTCCGCGCGAAGTCATGCACTGCGCAGGAGCACTTAGAATGCCAGCGTGCCTAGGCCCATCTGCCTAACGGATGAAATACGCCGCATCGAGAAACAGGCCGAAGGGACTACGCCGCCTCTGATGCAGCGCGCGGCGCAGGCCGCGGCGGCGCTGGCGCAGGGCATCGCCGGCAAGGACGTGCTGGTGGTGGCTGGCCCCGGCAACAACGGCGGCGACGCACGCCTGATGGCCGAACTGCTACGCCAGCAGTTTTTCCGCGTCAGGGTGGTCTCTAATCCCGGCGAACTGCCGCCGGGCTCCCGCTGGAACCTGGTGGTCGACGGCCTGTTCGGCATCGGCCTCGCCCGCGAGGTCGAGGGCCCGTACGCCGAGCTGATCGACTACATCAATGCCCAGCGCTGCCCGGTGCTCGCGCTCGACATCCCGAGCGGGCTGCATGCCGACAGCGGCCGGGTCCTCGGCCGCGCCGTGCGCGCCACGCACACCCTCACCTTCATCGCGCTCAAGCCGGGGCTGCTGACGCTCGACGGCCCGGACCACTGCGGCGAGATCACCGTCGCCGATCTCGGCCTCGCCGTCCCCAACCCCTCGGCGTGGGTGGCCTCGCACGAGCTTTTCGCGGCGCAGATGAAGCGCAGGCCGCGCAACTTCCACAAGGGGCTCGCCGGCACGCTCGGCATCATCGGCGGCGCTTCCGGCATGACCGGCGCCGCCCTGCTCGCCGGGCGCGCCGCGCTGCGCCTCGGCGCCGGGCGCGTGCGCGTCGGCCTGCTCGACACGCACATCGCGGTCGACCCGGTGATGCCGGAGCTGATGCTCGCGCATGCCGACGCGGTGCTGGGCACCGACCTCGACGCGCTGGTGATCGGCCCGGGCCTCGGACAGAGCGAGCGCGCCGAGACCCTGCTCGGCGCGGCGCTGGCGAGCGAGCTGCCCTGCGTGCTCGACGCCGACGCGCTCAACCTGATCGCGGAGAACACCGACCTGCGCCACGCCTGCCACCGGCGGCAGGCCGACACCCTCATCACGCCGCACCCCGCCGAGGCCGGCCGCCTGCTCGGCTCGAGCACCGCCGCCGTGCAGGCCGACCGCGTCAAGGCGGCGCGCATGCTGGCCGAGAACCTCAACGCGCATACGGTGCTCAAGGGCGAAGGCAGCATCCTCGCCGCGCGCGACGGTCACTGGTTCATCAACCGTACCGGCAATCCCGGCATGGCGAGCGCCGGCATGGGCGACGTGCTCTCCGGCTTGCTCGGCGCGCTGGTCGGCCAGGGCTACAGCGGCGAGACCGCCCTCGTCCTCGGCACGCACCTGCATGGCGCCGCGGCCGACGAGCTCGCGCGGAGCGGCGTCGGCCCGATCGGCATGACCGCGGGCGAAGTGATCGACGCCGCGCGCCGCCTGTGGAATACCTGGCTATGAACATCATCGACGAGCTGGTCATCGCCAACCGCATCCTCGCGCACGAGGACGTGGTCGACGCCTACGGCCACGTGAGCGTGCGCAGCCCCGGGCAGCCGGACCGCTTCTTCCTCGCGCACTCGAAGAGCCCGGCGATGGTCGAGGCCGCCGACATCGTCGAGCACGACCTGGATGCGAATGCGGTGAAGGAGGAGCGGCGCCCGCTCTACCTCGAGCGCTTCATCCATGCCGCGATCTACGAGGCGCGGCCGGACGTCATCGCGGTGGTCCACGCCCACGCCGAGGACGTGCTGCCCTTCACCATCACCCGGCCGCCGCTGCGGCCGGTGATCCACTCCGGCGCCTTCATCGGCGGCCACGTGCCGGTGTGGGACATCGCCGAGCGCTTCGGCGCGAGCACCAATCTCCTCGTCACCAACATGGCGCAGGGCCGCGACCTGGCCAAGCGGCTCGGCAAGAACAACGTCGCCCTTATGCGCGGCCACGGCTTCGCCGCCGCGGCGCGCTCGCTGATCGACGTGGTGCGCATGTCGGTCTACCTGCCGCGCAACGCGCGCGTGCAGTTCAAGGCGATGCAGCTGGGCGAGCTGACGCCGCTCTCCACCGGCGAAATCGAGGCGCGCACGAGCGGCTACAAGCCGCAATCGCCCGAGACGCAGCGCGCGTGGCAGTACTGGGCGCAGCGCGCCGGCTGCGGCCACCTGCTCAAGTCCTGAGGGTCTGCGCCCGCTCGTCCCAGCGCCACGTTGCCGAGGGCTGCACCAGCACGCCTCCCAGCCAGCGCGGGAAGCGCCGCTTCTTTTCTCCCGTGGGCTCCCAGCCTCCGTCGCGCCGGCGCACCCAGCCATCGAGCTCCATGCGCTGCAGGTGCCAGCGCAGCACCGCGTCGCCCATGAACACCGGATCCTCCCGCGTCGCCTCGAGCAGGGCGGCGAACCCGCCGGGCAGCGCACCGAGTATCGAGCGCTCGGTGCGCGAGAGGCCGTCGTCGGCCCATGGGAATTCCTGCAGGTGGCGCACCAGCGCCGCGCGCAGGAACGGCAGCGGCGAGAGGTCCTGCGCGAGCAGCTCGACGAGCGGCGCGGGATGCGGCGAGCGGAAGGCGAGCCACGCCGCCTCGCCGAGCTCGAGCTGGCGCGGCGTCACCGGCTTCCTCACCTGGAACAGCTCCGCCGCTCGCGCGGCCGCCATGGTGCCGAGGTACTGCGCCTCGCAGACGAGCGAAAGGCGCTCGACCGGGTGGCGCGAGAACCAGTCGAGCACCTGCACGAGCTGCAGCTGGTCGTAGAGGTCGTGCTCGAACCACAGGACGACCTCGGCGTGCCGCGCCGCGCCGCGCAGCACGGCATCCCGATGCTCGAACAGGGCGAGCACGTCGGCGAAGGCGCCCCAGCCGGCGTCGGCGATGAATGCGGCGCGCTCGCGCGACAGCTCCTCGTGCGACAGGCCGCCGCGCACCGGGCCCTCGTGCAGCACGTCGCGCCACGGCAGGACCTCGCCGAAGCGCTCGAGCAGCGGGACGGCGCAGTCGCCGTTCGTGATGTTGAGCAACTAGCGCTTCCCGGCGAGCACGCGCCGGATGCCGCCCGCCGGGTCTGCGACATCACCGGCGTAGCGCGGGATCAGATGGACGTGGACGTGCATGCGGTTCTGGCCCGCGGCCTTGCCCACGTTCACGCCGACGTTGTAGCCGTCAGGGCCGTGCTTCGCCTGGATAATGCGGCGCGCCTCGCTCAGCAGCGCAAGCACAGCCGACTGCTCGTCCGCGCTCAGGTCGAAGAAGTCCGCCACGTGGCGCCTTGGCACCACGATGACGTGGCCCGGCGCCAGCGAGGCGCTATCCAGGCGCGCATAAGCAGCGGAATTTTCCACCAGCACATCCGCCGGGAGGCACAGCTCGCAGGTCAGAGCCTCTCCTGCAGGAACTGCAGCACCAGCACTTCGTCGCGGCGCAGCGCGGCGCCGCGCTGGCGGCGCGAGCGGCGCACCGCGGCCGGCTGGCCGATGGTGTCGCCCATCAGGTAGGCCGAGATGAGCACCGGATGCACGTAGTACTTGCGGCACACCGCGCGCGTGTTGCCCAGCCGCTCGGCGACGGCGTCGATCGCGGCGATGACGTTGCGGTCGGCCTCGCGGCGGCTCGCCGCCGGGCCGAGCCGGCGCAGCTCCACCGCGGCGAGCATGCTGCCGCCCCAGGTGCGGAAATCCTTGGCGGTGATGTCGCGCCCGGCGAGGTCGCGCAGGTAGTCGTTCACGTCGTCGGATGAGACCAGGTGGCGCTTGCCGGCCGAATCGAGGTACTGGAACAGCTCCTGCCCCGGCAGGTCCTGGCAGCGCTGGATGATGCGCGCCAGGCGCGGGTCGGCGATGGCGATGCTGTGCTCGACGCCGCTCTTGCCGCGGAAGCTGAAGCGCAGCATCGAGCCGTCGATCGTCAGGTGGCGCCGGCGCAGCGTGGTGAGCCCGTAGGAGCGGTTCTCGCGCACGTATTCGTCGTTGCCGACGCGGATGAGCGTCTTGTCGAGCAGCGTTACCACCGTGGCGAGCAGCTGCCGCCGCGACAGGTCGTCGGCGCGCAGGTCGCGCTCGAGGCGCTCGCGCAGCCGCGGCAGCACCTCGCTGAACTCCAGCATGCGGCGGAACTTCGAGCGGTCGCGCGCCTCGCGGTACTGCGGATGATAGCGGTACTGCTTGCGGCCGCGCGCATCGCGCGCGGTGGCCTGGATGTGGCCGTCGGGGTCGGGACAGATCCAGACGTCGGT
>DASSPL010000239.1:0-7824 GCA_035699685.1 Burkholderiales bacterium
GTGCCACCAGAGCGAGGTGCCGTTGCGCATCTTGCGCCACTTGCGCAGCGGATCGCCCTCGCCCGGCGGCTCGACCTTGATCACCTCGGCGCCGAAGTCGGCCAGCGTCTTGCCGCAGAACGGCCCGGCGATCAGCGAGCCGAGTTCCAGAACACGGATATCCGTTAGCGGGCCTGACAATTACGTACCGGGTACGGAATTATTTGCGCTTCAGCAGGCGCAGCGGGTTGTACTCGAGCACGGTGTCGCCGCGCTGGTTGATGACCTTGTTGGCGAAGCGCACCAGGCCGCGGTCGCCCTTGGAGGTGAGGCGGTGCTCGATCACCTCGGCCTCGACGTGGATGGTGTCGCCGACGAGGGTGGGGCCCTTGATGTCGAGGTTGGCGTTCAGGAAGGCGAGCCCGGTGTCCTGCATGGTCGGCAGGAGCAGGCCCTCGGCGAAGGCGTAGACCAGGGCGCCGGGCACGGCGCGGCCCTTGATGGCGCGGGCCGAATCATCGTCGACGGCGAAAAGCTCCTCGGTGAGCCAGGTCAGGTTGACGAAGCTGGCGAGGTCGGACTCGGCGATGGTGCGCCGGTGGGTGCGGAAGCGGAACCCGAGGCGCAGGTCCTCGAAGCAGAATCCGCGGCCGACGACCGGCAGGGCTTCCGTTGGCATGGAAGCCGGATTCTAAAGGCGTTAACGCAGCGGCGAGGCCGAGCGCCGGTCGAGGCCCGAGCGGCGCTCGATGAGGTGCTCTTCGGGGATGCGCGACTTGAGCAGGTAGCCCAGGCCGATGAAGCCGAGCCCGCCCACCAGGAGGAACAGCCAGTCGTAGGCCGGCACGTGTTCCGGCAGGTCGCGCACGTGGTGCAGGCCGAGCACCATGTGGTTCAGCAGGCCCTCCACCAGGTTGAAAGCGCCCCAGCCGACGAAGGCCCACCCGGCAAGCGCCCGTCCGCGCGGCAAGGGCCCGGGGCCGCGCAGGGCGCCCCAGAGGACGATGACGCCTGCCAGCGTCACCAGCCAGGTAACGAGGTGGAACCAGCCATCGGCCGCCATGCCGATCCGCATGGCCTCCATGTCGTGCGGCGGGATGCGCGCCGAGAGCATGCTGTGCCATTGCAGGACCTGGTGGAGCAGGATGCCGTCGAGGAAGCCCCCGAGGCCGATGCCCAGCAGCAGTCCGGCATTGCGTATCTTCTGCGCGCGCATATCGCTATATGACCGACGCGCGTGTGCCATGTTCCGCGAGGGTTACTTGCGGCCCCGCGGCAGCGGGTCGCCGCGCTTCGGCGCCGCGGTGCCTGTTGCCCGGGTTGGCGTTGATGACGCGAAAGTTGAAGCGCAGCTTCTTCAGTTTCACCGGCGCTAGGCCTCGAAGAAATCCACCTCTCCGGTCTCGAGCGAGTATTCCGCGCCGACGACCTTCAGGCGTCCCTGCTGGATCAGCCGCTCGAGCAGCGCCGAGCCGTGGCGCAGGTGGTTCACGGAGGCGCGCACGTTGGCGCGCACGGCGAGATGCACGAGCTCGTCCTCGCCGGCGCTCGGCCGCAGCTCGAGGATGGTCTGCACGGACGGCCGGATGCGCTCGACGATGGCGAGCAGGTTGTCCGGGTGGTGCGCGCTCTGGCGCACGTGCTCGAGCGTGGCGAGGATCGCCCCGCACAGGGTATGCCCGAGCACCACGACGAGCTGCGTGCCGAAGCGCTCGGCGGCAAACTCCACGCTGCCGACCTGCGACGGCGACACGATGTTGCCCGCCACGCGGATCACGAACAGGTCGCCAAGGCCCTGGTCGAAGACCACCTCGGCCGGCACGCGCGAGTCCGAGCAGCCGAGCACGATGGCGAACGGCCGCTGCTGGCGCGCGAGCGCCGAGCGCTCGGCGTGCGTCATCGGCTTCTCGCTGCGCACACCCGCGACGAAGCGGCGGTTACCCTCTTTCAGGCGTTCTAGCGCGTCCATGTATTCCGTACCGGGTACGGAATTGTAAGGCCGGGCAACTTTCGGTCCGGGTACGCCCTTTGCAGCATGCCGGGCTTCTTCGGAAAGGAGACTCCATGGAACGCATCGAGAAGAGCATCGAGGTACGCGTGCCCGTGAATACCGCGTACAACCAGTGGACGCAGTTCGAGGAGTTCCCGAAGTTCATGACCGGCGTGAAGGAAGTGCGGCAGCTCGACGACACGCACGTGCACTGGCACGCCGAGATCTGGGGCAAGGACAAGGAGTGGGATGCCGAGATCGTCGAGCAGGTGCCCGACCAGCGCATCGCCTGGAGGAGCACCTCCGGCGACGCCCCGAACGCCGGCACGGTGCGCTTCGAGCCGCTCGGCCCCGACCGCACGCGCGTCAACCTGACGATGGAATACGAGCCGCAGGGCGCGGTCGAGAACATCGGCGACGCGCTCGGCGTGATGAGCGGCCGGGTCGAGACCACGGTGAAGCAGTTCAAGGCGTTCATCGAGCAGCGCGGCGCCGAAAGCGGCGGCTGGCGCGGCGAGGTTCGCGGCGGGCAGCGGACCGGCTGATGTTCAGGCAGGGCTGGCAGGACCTCAAGCGCGGCCGGCCCGGCCGCCGTTTCCAGGACCGCTACGCGCGCCGCCGCCAGGCGGCGCGCGGCATGGCGGGCAAGTGCGCTTTCGTCTGCCTGGGATTGCTCGTCCTGCTGGCGGGAATCGTGCTCCTGCCGCTCCCCGGCCCGGGCATGATCATCGTCGCCGCCGGCGCGCTCCTGATGGCGGAGGGCTCGCGCACCATGGCCAAGGCCCTGGATTCGCTCGAGCTGCGGGTGCGGCGCGCCTATGCGGCCTGGCGGTCTAGCCCCCGGTCGCGGCCGACGCGCTCCGACAGCCGTTGATGTACTTGGCGCGCTCCTCGCCGCTCAGCCCGCGCTGATCGGCGCGGCGGCTGCACCCCTTCTCCTTTTCCTTTTCCGGCCGCTGCTGCGCGAGCGCCGGCTTCTCGCACTGGCTCATGAAGCCGCGCCGCTCGGCGCCTTCCAGGCCCTGCTGCTTCGCCTGCTCGTTGCACGCCTGGCTCTGCTTCTGGCGCGGCGTCAGGCGATGGCCGTTGCCGTTGGCGCCCTTCAGGCAGGCGCGGATGAAGTGGTTGCGCTCGCCGCCCTTCAGCTGCTTGCCGTCCGCCTGCGTGTTGCAGGCGCGCATGCGCTGCTGCGGCGGCGTCAGCGGCTCGACGGCAAAGGCCCGCGTCCCCTGCAGGAGGAGGAACACCGCCGCCACGGCGGCGGCCGCCAGGGATACCTCGAGCTTCATGGCAATGCCCCAGCAAGCGCAGTGCCCTCGCCCCTTTCTTGCATCGCTCCAGGCATGACGCGGCTCTACCTCACGCTCAAGATGATCAACGCCGACGGCCTGCTCGCCGCGGCGTTCCTGGAGGACGGGCGACTGCGGGTGTGGCTCGGCGACGAGGCCGATGGCGTGCGCGCGGCGCGCACCTTCGACGCCAACGCGGCCGACGAGGCCAACCAGTGGCTCGAGGCCGAGACGGCCCGCCATTACCCCAAGTCCGCGTTCGCAAAGGTAAAAGCCCTGATCGCGGAAGCCGGCGCCTGCGCTCGCGGCACCGGATAGGGCCTTCCCCTATTGCTTTGGCGGCGCGCCGCCGCACAATAGCTTCGGGGGTGGGAGGTTCATTTGCGGCAGGTCTACATGCGCACGCTGCAGCGCGCGGCCGATATCGTCGGCGGCCCCGACGCGCTTGCCCAGCGCCTGAAGGTCACGCCCAGCCACCTCGAGCTCTGGCTGAAAGGCATCGAGTCGCCGCGCGAGGAAATTTTTCTACGCGCCGTGGACATCGTGTCCGACGAGCAGATCGACGCGATGAAGAAGGCGGACTAGAGCCAGCGGCGCACGCGCGCCTTGTAGTCGACGTAGGCCTGGCCGAAGGTCTTTTCCAGCATCTCCTCCTCCGGCGCGATGAAGCGCTCGCCGATCAGCCCCATGAACGCCGGGATCACGATGAACGGCGTCACCGAGCCGAGGTAGAGCGCGAAGCCGAGCAGGATGGCCGTCATGCCCAGGTACATCGGATTGCGGGTCCAGCGGTACGGCCCGCGCACGACGAACGCGGTGGCCTCGCTGAAGGGAATGATCCCGGTCCTCGCCTTGAGGAACAGCGCGAGCGCCCACGCGTCCAGCGCCACGCCGAGCGCGGCGATCACGATGCCGGCGTAGCGGTAGGGCTCCTCGATCGGACGGGCGAGCGGAAACGCGACGTGGAAGACCCCCATCGCCGCCAGCGAGAGCAGCAGGTAGGCCGGGGGCAGGTCAATACGACTTCGGGAGCCCAAGGACGCGTTCGGCGATATAGCAGAGGATGAGCTGCGGCGTGATCGGGGCGATGCGCCCGACAAGGCTCTCCCGCAGGTAGCGCTCGACGTGGTACTCGGCCGCATAGCCGTAGCCGCCGTGCGTCATCACCGCCTGCTGGCAGGCGTCGAAGCACGCCTCGCCGGCAAGGTATTTCCCGCTGTTGGCCTCGGCGCCGCACGGCTTGCCGCTGTCGTACAGCCAGGCGGCCTTCGCCACCATCAGGCCGGCGGCCTCCAGCATCATCCAGTTGCGCGCCAGCGGATGCTGGATCGCCTGGTTCTGGCCGATCGGCCGGTCGAACACCACGCGCTCCTTGGCGTACTGCGCGGCGCGCGTCACGGCGCAGCGCCCCAGGCCGACCAGCTCGGCGCCGATCAGGATGCGCTCCGGGTTCATGCCGTGCAGGATGTACTCGAAGCCCTTGCCTTCCTCGCCGATGCGATCGGCCTCCGGCACCGGCAGGCCGTCGAAGAACACCTGGTTCGAGTCCACGGCATGGCGGCCCATCTTCTCGATCTCGCGCACCTCGATGTGGCGGCGGTCGAAGTCCGTATAGAAAAGCGTCAGCCCCGCCTCCGCGCGCGCCAGCAGGAGGACCTTCTCGGCCACCTGCGCCGTCGAGATCCACACCTTCTGGCCGGAGACGATGTACTTGCCGCCCTGCTTCTCGGCCTTGGTCTTCAGCTTGCGCGTGTTCAGCCCGGTGTTGGGCTCGGTGACGGCGAAGCACGCGCGGTGCCGTCCCTCGATCAGCGGCGGCAGCATGCGCTTCTTCTGCTCCTCGGTGCCGAACACCACCACCGGGTTGAGGCCGAAGATGTTCATGTGGACCGCCGAGGCCCCGGAGAATCCGGCGCCCGACTCGGCGATCGCCTGCATCAGCACCGCCGCCTCGCTGATCCCGAGCCCCGCGCCGCCGTAGGCCTCCGGCATCGCGATGCCCAGCCACCCGTCGCGCGCGCACGCCTGGTGGAAGTCCGCCGGAAACTCGCCGTCGCGGTCGCGCGCCAGCCAGTAGTCATCCCCAAAGCGCTCGCAGAGCTTGCCGATCGCCTCGCGGATCCTTTCCTGCTCGGGTGTGGGTGCGAAATCCATTAAATGGTGACAGTCACCATTTTCAGACCTTCGCCGGATCGATCCAGTTGTGCAGCGCGATGCCGCCATCCACGACGATGGTGGCGCCGGTGACGTAGGCGCCGAAGCGCTCCGACAGCACCGCGACCGCCATCGCCGCGACATCCGCGGGCGTGCCGAAGCGCTGCAGCGGGATCTTCTCCACCAGGCCCGGCGGCGCGTTGAAGCCGCCGCCCGGGATCGCGCCCGGCGCGACGGCGTTGACGCGGATGCCGTGCGGGCCGAGCGCCTTGGCGAACTCCTTGACCAGCATCGTCTCCGCCGCTTTCGAGGCGCTGTAGTGCGGCAGGTTGCGCGGCGTCTCGGCGTGCAGCGATGTGGTCAGGAGGATGCGTCCCCTGATCTTCTTCTCGACCATGTGGCGGCCGAGCGTCTGGCACAGGACGAACGCGGCATCGACGTTGACATTGATCATCTCGCGCCACTGCGCTTCGGTGACGGCGAGGACATGCTGGTTCTCCTGGCGGCGCGGACTGGCACAGTGCACGAAGAGCGACACTTTCTCCAGCTTGCGGATGGCCTCGTCGGCCAGCCACCGCGCCCCATCCGCGGTCGAGAGGTCGCACCGCACGTCCGCTTCCTCGATGTCGGCGCCCAGCACCTGCGCGCCCTCCTCGCGCAACGCGGCGACCATGCCCTTGCCGATGCCGCGAGCCGCGCCCGTGACGAGCGCGCGCTCGCCGTCCAGGAGTTTCACAGGCCGGCCTTGGCGCGCTTGGCGGCGAGGCGCTCGCGCGTCTTCGCCGTCTCGACGACGAAGCGCACGTGCCTGCCGCGGCCGCACTGCTCGACTGGATCGTGCACAGTGAACTCGAACGTCACCTTGCGCCGGTCGACCTCGGCGATCTTCGCCTCGATCACCACCTTGAGCCCCATCGGCGTGGCGGCGAGGTGATCGATCGACACGTGCGCGCCGACCGAATCCTCCCCCGCATCGAGGTGCTCGAGCAGGAAGTCGCGGCAGGTGTACTCGACGTCGCCCACCATGCGCGGCGTCGCGTACACCGCGCCCTCCTTGCCCATGAAGGCGATGCAGCGCTCCTGGTCCACGACGACTTCCCGGCGGACGCTAAGTCCAGGTTTCAGCGAGGCTTTCATGCGAGGATTCTAGCGCGCTTGACCTTCCCATCATGGGAAGCTTGAAGCTGGGCGCCTCTCTTATTACGGAGGCTTGCATGAAGCAGAATCTGAACGCCCTCGCCTGGTCGGCGACGCTGCACTGCCTGACCGGCTGCGCCATCGGCGAGGTCGCCGGCATGGTCATCGGCACCGCGCTCGGCTGGGGAAACGGCGCGACCATCGCCCTTGCGGTGGCGCTCGCCTTCGTCTTCGGCTACGCGCTGACCGTCCTGCCCCTCCTGAGGACCGGCATGCCGCTCAGGAGGGTGGCTGCTCTCGCCTTCGCTGCGGACACGGCGTCGATCACGGTGATGGAGATCATCGACAACGCCATCATGCTGGCGATTCCGGGCGCCATGGACGCCGGCCTCGACAGCGTGCTGTTCTGGGCCAGCCTGGCGTTCGCGCTCGCCATCGCCGCGCTCGCAGCGTTCCCGGTCAACCGCTGGCTGATCGCGCGCGGCCGCGGACACTCGGTCGTGCATGAGCATCACGGGCATGCGCACCCGCAGGCGCAACACTGCTGCCATTGAGGGCCCCATGAACATCGGACAAGCCGCCGCCGCTTCCCAAGTGTCGCCCAAGATGATCCGCCACTACGAGGACATCGGACTGGTGCAGCGGCCGAAGCGGACCCCATCCAACTACCGGACGTATTCGGACAACGATGTGCACGTGCTGCGCTTCGTCCGCGCTGCGCGCGACCTGGGCTTTTCGCTGAAGCAGATCGGCGAGCTGCTCAGCCTCTGGCGCGACCGGCGCCGGCCGAGCCGCAAGGTCAAGGCGCTGGTCGCGCAGCACATCGGCGAGCTCGAGCGCAGGATCGCCGAGATGCAGGCCATGAAAGCCGCGCTCGAGCATCTTTCACACCATTGCCATGGCGACGAGCGGCCGGAATGCCCGATCCTCGACGGCCTGGCCAGACCCTGAAGGAACGCCCCATGAGACTGCGCCTTGCCCGCCTCGCGTTCGCAACGCTCGAGATCGCGTTCACCCTGGTCTTCCTCTCGGCGGTGGCGCATCACGTCGGCAGCCTCGATTTCAAGCCGCTCGCCGCGATGACCGTGCCGCTCGTCGTCGTGTTCTACGGTTTCGCCTCCGTGCTCTTCGTCCGCGGGCGGGCCCTGGTGCCCGGGCCATGGCAGACGCGCTCCCTGTATGCGGCGGAGAAGGCGATGCAGGCGACGGCCTGGTACCTGCTCGGGCTCGTGCTTGGCGTCATCGTGTACGCGCTGCTCAAGCGCGTCGGCATCG
>DASSPL010000240.1:0-2401 GCA_035699685.1 Burkholderiales bacterium
TCCATGGCCTATCGCATCGCCCCGAGCATCCTGTCCGCCGACTTCGCGCGGCTTGGCGAGGAAGTGAAGGCGGTGGCGCGCGCCGGCGCCGATCTCATCCATTTCGACGTGATGGACAACCATTACGTGCCGAACCTGACCGTCGGCCCGCTGGTCTGCGCGGCGGTGCGGCCGCACGTCGAGCTGCCGATCGACGTGCACCTGATGGTGAGCCCGGTCGACTCGCTGGTGGCCGAGTTCGCCAAGGCGGGCGCCAACCTGATCACGTTCCACCCGGAAGCGAGCCAGCACGTCGACCGCACCCTCTCGCTCATCAAGCAGAGCGGCTGCAAGGCGGGGCTGGTGCTCAATCCCGCGACCCCGCTCCACTACCTCGACCACACGCTCGAGAAGCTCGACATGGTGCTGCTCATGTCGGTGAATCCCGGCTTCGGCGGCCAGCAGTTCATTGCCTCGGTGCTGCCGAAGATCGCCGAGGTGCGAAAGCGCATCGACAAGCTGGGCAAGCCGATCTGGCTCGAGGTCGACGGCGGCATCAAGACCGACAACATCGCCGAGGTGGCGCGCGCCGGCGCCGACACGTTCGTCGCCGGCTCGGCGATCTTCGGCTCGAAGGACTACGCTGCGACCATCCGGGAGATGCGTCAGCGCCTGACCCAGAACTGATACATCCGGGCAAAGGTGTCCGGGTATTCGGCCTCCAGCTGGTCCCAGTTCTCCAGCTTCATCATCGATGCATCCCCCGGGAAGCGCTCGCGGTAGCGCGCGGCGCTGATGCCCGCGTCGGCGAACTCGAAGCCGGCGAACTCGAGGCCGAGCCGCCGGAGCATGTCCGCGATCTGCGGCAGCGCGAAGCGGTGCTCCTGCACGTGGAATAAGAGGTCCCTGCAGCCGCTCATGCTGTAGAAGTCCTCGCTCTTCAGGAAACGCGCGAACAGCTCGTCCGCGGCGCGCGCGCGGATCGCGGCGCGGCACGCGCGGATGCCGGCGGGCGTCGGCGCGAAGCCCTCCTTCGCGATCAGCTCGCGCGCGCGCACCACGTGGCGGCGGCCGCGCTCGCTGTACAGGCCGATGCGCATCCGGGCCCCTGGGGCGAGCAAACCTGCCAGCACCCGCCAGCCCTCGTAGGGATCCTCGAGGTGGTGCAGCACGCCGGACGCTTCGATTTGCTCGAACCGCTCCGGCGATGAATGGAGCGAAAGCAGGTCCGCCTGCCGGTATTCGATGTTCGTCACGCCGAGCTCGAGTGACTTGCGCTTGGCATACGCGAGGCTCGCCAGGCTGAGGTCGATGGCGAGCACCCGGGCATTGGGCCGATGCCGTGCGGTGGCGATGGCGTGCTGGCCGGTGCCGCAGCCGGCGATCAGGATGCGCCGCGGACCTTCCGACACCGCCGGCTGCGCCGGCACGCGCACCCAGCGAGGGTAAGGATTCTCTTCATACTGCGCGCGTACTTTCGCGGACACCGCGCTTGCCGGCTCCCCTAGGGATGGAATGGTGGCGCGCAGCCGCGCTTCCTCCGCCGGCTCTTCGATCTGCTGCTTCACCAGCGACGCGGGCGCGCCGTCCGGGAAAGGCAATGGCTTGTAGGCCGCGTACAGCGCACAGGATCGCGCATTGGCCGGGGCCGGAGGCGCGAATCCGTCGTCGTCGAATACGTATTCCGTGTTGAAGCACTGGTGCGCGATGGCGACCAGCGTCTCCAGGGACGTCGCCGGGTCGCGGCGCGCGGCGACGATCGCGTCTTCGAGGGCCGGATCGCGGATCACGGTGTCGCGCATGAGCCGCAGAAGCAGCGGCTCGTCGAGCGGATTGCCGGCGCGCGAAAGCGCGGCGCTCGAGATGGGCCGCACCAGGTCGCCGGGATCGACGGCCGGATGCTCGAGGGCGCGCTCGAGCAGCGTCCGCAGGCGCGGCGGCAGCGGGTCGCGCAGGTTGTAGAAGCGGATGAAGTCCGCGAACTGCGCCCACAGCGGGTCGAGGTGCGGGGAGCGCTCGAGCGCGACGGCGAGGTGTTCCAGCGCCGGGCCGAAGGCGCCCTGCGCGAAGAGGGCGCGCGAGCGGGCCGCCTGCTCGAGAGCAGCGTCGTCGGGATTGCGGCCGGCGGCCAGCCGCCTTCGCTTCTCGCCCATTGGCGAAGTATCTCGGCTAGAATCCGCCGCGTGAAGCCGTCCGTCGCTTTTCGTCCGCTCCTCTGGCGCTGGCGTCCGCCAGCCCTCTAGCCCCCCACGGCCGCGCCGGGCCGCGCATCAACCGGCGACAGCAGTCCAAAGCGTCACCCAAAATCCGTTCCAGGGAGCGAACGTCATGAAGCAGATCAGCATTGCCGAGGCGATCCAGCGCACGGTCGAGCACCGCGAAGTCTTCCACGACGAAATGCTGCACGTGATGCGCCAGATCA
>DASSPL010000241.1:0-3186 GCA_035699685.1 Burkholderiales bacterium
CACCGCTGGCTGCAGTCGCTGCTCGAGATCCAGCACCAGTCGGGCGACCCGCGCGAGTTCCTCGAGCACGTGAAGGTCGACCTCTTCCCCGACGAGGTCTACGTCTTCACGCCGAAGGGCAAGATCCTGTCGCTGCCGCGCGGCGCGACCACCGTCGATTTCGCGTACATGGTGCATACCGACATCGGCAACCGCTGCGTCGCCGCCAAGGTCAACGGCGAGCTGGTGCCGCTGCGCCAGGAGCTGAGGAACGGCGACCGCGTCGAGATCATTACCGCGAGCCATGCCAAGCCCAACCCGGGCTGGCTGCAATACGTGCGCACCGGGAAGGCGCGCTCCAATATCCGGCACTTCCTCAAGACCATGCAGTACGAGGAGTCCGCCGGGCTCGGCGAGCGGCTGCTGGACCAGGCGCTGCGCGCGCTCAAGCATTCGCTCACCGACGTGGAGGACTCGAGCTGGGAGCGCGTGGTGCGCGACAGCGGCGTGCGCTCGCGCGAGGAGCTGCTCGCCGACCTGGGCCTCGGCAAGCGGCTGCCGGCGGTGGTGGCGCGGCGCCTCCTGAAGAGCACCGACTCGAGCGAAGACGCGAAGAGCGCGGTCACCATCCGCGGCACCGAGGGCATGGCGGTGCAGCTAGCCACCTGCTGCCGCCCGATCCCCGGCGATGCGATCGTCGGCTCGATCAAGAAAGGCCAGGGCCTCGTCGTCCACCAGTCCGACTGCGCGAGCATCGTGCGCTCGCGGAAAAACGAGCCCGACCAGTGGATCGACGTCGAATGGGACCCGCGCACCGCCCGGCTCTTCCAGGCGGCGATCGACGTCACCGTCGAGAACCAGCGCGGCGTGCTGGCGCGCGTCGCCTCTCAGATCGCCGAAGCCGGCTCCAACATCGACTCCATCGCCACCGAGGAAGACCGCGCGCTCTTCACCACCATGCACTTCGTGGTCGAGGTCGCCAACCGCCAGCACCTCGCGCGCGTCATGCGCTCGCTGCGGCGCCTGCCCGACGTCAAGAAGATCACCCGCACCAAGGAATAAATCGAAAAATGGTGACTGTCACCATTTAGCGCAGCTGGATGTTCAGCAGGAACTCGCCACGCACGACGTTCAGTGCCAGGCGCCCCTGGGCGCGCAGGGCCTTGGAGAGCTCCTGGATCGAAGCCACGCGCCGCTGGTTGACGCCGAGGATCAGGTCGCCCGGGCGCAGGCCGTGGCTGAAGGCCGGCGAGCCCGACTCGACGCCGGCGACGAGGATGGCGCGGTTGCGGCCGGGAAGGCCGCGGCGCTCGACTTCCTGCAGCGCGGCGCCGTTCAGCTCGGGTACCGCCTGCCCGGAAGCGCTCGGCGCCTTCTCCACTTCCCCGATGCGCGCCTTGATGGTCTGCGTGTCCTTGCCGCGCTGCACCTTGAGCTCCACCGTCTCGCCCGCGGGCACCACGCCCAGCCGCGCGCGCAGCTCCGCCGAGCCGCGCACCGGGTGGCCGTTGAGGGCCGTCACCACGTCGCCCTTGCGCAGGCCCGCCGCGGCCGCCGGCGAGTTCGGCTCGACCTCCGAGATCTGCGCGCCGTCGATGCCGGTCGCATTGGACATGGCGATGCCCAGGCGCCCGCGCTTCACCTCGCCGAAGCGCACCAGCTGATCCATCACTGCACGCGCCATGACCGACGGCACGGCGAAGCCGATGCCGACGTTGCCGCCGGCGGGACCGATGATCGCGGTATTGATGCCGACCAGCTCGCCTCTGAGATTGACGAGCGCGCCGCCCGAATTGCCGGGGTTGATCGACGCGTCCGTCTGGATGAAATGCTCGTAGCCCTCCATGGACAGGCCGCTGCGCCCCAGGGCGGAGACGATGCCGGAGGTCGCCGTCTGCCCTATGCCGAAGGGGTTGCCGATGGCGACGACGAAGTCCCCGACCTGCAGCGCATCCGAGTCGCCGAACTTGAGATCCGTCAGCCGCTGCGGCTCGACCTTCACCACGGCGATGTCGGTACCCGCATCCGCGCCCACCAGCTTGGCCGCCAGCCGGCGGTTGTCGCGCAGCGTCACCATCACCTCGCGCGCATCCTTCACCACGTGGGCGTTGGTGATGATGTAGCCGTTCTTCGCGTCGACGATCACGCCGGAGCCGGCCGCGACCTGCGGCTGCTGGGGCCCGCCGAAGAAGCGGCGGAAGAACGGATCGCGCAGCAGCGGGTTCTCCTCCTCCGGGCTCCTTTGCAGCACGGCGATGTTGACCACCGCCGGGGTGACCTTCTCTAGGATCGGCGCTAGGGTCGGCAGGCCGTCGCGCGTCGGGAGTCCTGCGGGCTGACCGAGGACAGCGGCCGGCGCCAGCAGCGCCAGGAGGAGGATGAAAGGTTTCATTTCCATTTCTAGTGTCCGGAAAATGACCCCGCGAAGGCGGGGCCTAATTTTGGACTTGGAGATCGAGCGCGGGATTAGTTTTGTTATATTGCAGGCTGGCAACTTTGAAAGGAGGTGATCCCGTGAGAGATGACCAAGGCAACACCGGCCGGCAGGACTCTAACGGAGGATCCGCCCGCAGCAGCATTAGGGGGCAATCCTAAGTATTGGGAGTCCGGCCCGCAGTACAGGCCGGCTGCCTGGAAAGCACGACCAAACGCCCCGAAGGCGAACCCTTCGGGGCGTTTTCTTTTCAACGCCTAGTTCCGTACCCGGTACAGAATTCGGACTATGGACGCCGGAAGCGATGCACTCGCGACGCTGGCCAACCACTGGCTGGCGCGCTTCGAAGCCGCCCTCGCCTCGCGGGATGCCGCGGCGCTGGAGAAGCTTTTCCACCGCGACAGCCACTGGCGCGACGTGCTGGCGCTGACCTGGCGCATCCAGACCGTCAGCGGGCCCGGCGCGCTCGCGCCCGAGCTCCTGAGGTACGGCTCGGGCTGCGCAGGCTTCCGCACCGACCCGCACCGCACGCCGCCGCGGCACGTCACGCGAGCCGGAACGAAGTGCATCGAGATCCTGTTCCGCTTCGAAACCCGGCAAGGCCATGGCAGCGGCGTGCTGCGGCTCCTGCCCGACGACAAGGAGCCGCGGGCGTGGACGCTGCTCACCGCGCTGGAGGACATCAAGGGCCACGAGGAGCATGTCGGCCGGCGCCGGCCGAGCGGCCAGTCGTACTCGCGCGACTTCAGCGGGCCGAACTGGCTCGATCTTCG
>DASSPL010000242.1:0-5106 GCA_035699685.1 Burkholderiales bacterium
TCCGACCGCCTGCCCGAGGACACCATCGTCGCCGGCGGCGCGGGCAACTTCGCCGGCTGGCTGCACCGCCACTTCCGCTACAAGGGGTTCCGCACCCAGCTCGGGCCGACGAACGGCTCGATGGGCTATGGCTATCCGGCCGGCCTGGCCGCGAAGCTCGCCGAGCCGAAGCGCCCGGTGCTCGCGGTGTGCGGCGATGGGGACTTCCTGATGAACGGGCAGGAGCTGGCCACTGCCGTGCAGTACGGCGCGAACTTCGTCGCGCTGGTGGTCAACAACGGCATCTACGGCACGATCCGCATGCACCAGGAACGCGAGTACCCGGGGCGCGTCTATGGCACGGAGCTACGCAACCCCGATTTTGCGGCTTACGCCCGATCGTTCGGCGCGCACGGCGAGACGGTGACGCGCACGGCGGATTTCGAGGCGGCCTTCGAGCGTGCCTCCAAGGCCGGCAAGCCGGCGCTGATCGAGTTGAAGATCGACCCGGATGCGATCACGCCGGCCACGACGCTGTCGGCGATCCGGGAAAAAGCGCTCAGGTCAAAGCAATGAAGTCCGGGTCGGCCTGGTGGGCGCGCTCGAACTTGAGGAAGTCGTAGTAGCCGCAGTGCTTGCTGTCGGGGTACGCGCGGCACACGCCGGGGCGCGACTCGTACACGGTGCACTGGCGCTTCTTCTGGTCGAGGAGCATGCACACCGTGGCGAAGACCTTGTCCTTCTGGTGCCGTAGCAGCCGCACCTTTTCCTTCGCGTCGTACTTGGTGAAGCGCTCTTCGGCCTCGCGGAAGCCGAGCTCGAAACGCTTGGCCAGCCGCTCGATGTCGCGCGGCGTGACTTCGATCTCCGGGTAGCTGCAGCAGTACGCCGGACATTTGGAGCAGGAGTAGCGCACGCGCACGGGAATCGGAAAAGGTTTGCCGTTTTTCATTCGCGTTCCGGAAAAAGAGCGGCGAATTGTACGCGAGCGCAGTTAAAGGAAAAGCGCGTTGTAGATGAAATCGTGACGCGTTGGCTTTAACCCGCCAGTCCCGCCGCTGCGTTTCATGCTGAGGGCCGCCATCGTGGCGCCCGTCCAGAAGAAAGGCACAGCATGAAAGCGGCAATCGCAATGCTCGCAATGGCGCTGCTCGCTGCCGGTGAAGCGGCGGCCCACGGCCGCCTCGCCGACCTGTCGGTCTATGACCGCACCGAAGGCAGGCGTCTGGCCGTGCATTGGCACGAAGGCAGGGCGTATGTGGTCGGCAAGCCCGGCAACGAGTACCAGGTGACGGTACGCAATCGCTCGCGCGAGGACATCCTGGCGGTCGTCTCGGTGGACGGCGTCAACGTGGTCAGCGGCGAGACCGCGCATGCCGCTCAGACGGGTTATGTGCTCTCGGCGCACCAGTCCTACGACATCCTCGGCTGGCGCAAGAGCCTGGCCGAGACGGCGGCGTTCTATTTCACCGCGCTTCCCGACTCGTACGCGGCGCGGACCGGTCGCCCGGACAACGTCGGCGTGATCGGCGTGGCGCTTTTCCGCCGCAAGCCCGAGCCCCAGGGGGTCGCGCCGGTGGCGCCGCAGGCACGGCGCGACGCGGCGAGCGACGCGGCATCGGGCCCTCGCGCTGCCGAGCAGGCGGCCCGGCTCGGCACCGGGCACGGCAGGCGGGAGGCCTCGCATGCGCAGCACGTCGCGTTCGAGCGCGCCACGCCGGCCCCGGTCGAAACCCTCGCGCTCTACTACGACAGCCATGCCAATCTCGTCGCGCGCGGAGTGATTCGCGAGTCGATCCCCGTGGCGCCGCTGCCCCGGCCCTTCCCGGGCTTTGTGCCCGATCCCCGGGGATAATCGCCGTGGATGGCGGAGGTCACGGACGAAGAGCTCATGCTTGCCTATCGGGGCGGGGACGCCGCCGCGTTCGAGACCCTCTATTCGCGCCATCGCGCGCGGCTGTACCGCTTCGTGCTGCGCAGCGTGAAGAGCCGTGCGGTGGGCGAGGAGCTGTTCCAGGAGGTCTGGCTGCGCGTCATCGACGCGCGCGGGCGTTACACGCCGCAGGCGCGCTTCACGACCTGGCTCTTCACCATCGCCCACAACCAGCTCGTGGACCACTGGAGAAAGCGCGGGCTCACGCTGGTGGCGCTCGAAGGCGACGATCTGCCCGGAAACAGCCCCGACCCCGCCGACCAGGCGCAGGCACGGGAAAGCCTCGCCCGCTTCGCCGCCGCGCTCGAGGCGCTGCCGCCCCTCCAGCGCGAGGCATTCCTGCTCCACGAGGAGGGCGGGCTCACGGTCGCTGAAATCGCCGCGGCGACCCGGACCAACGAGGAAGCGGCCAAGAGCAGGCTACGCTATGCGATGGCCAAGCTGAAGGCGGCGGTCGACCATGGCTGACGAGCGCGACCCGAAGCTCTCGCAGCATTACCGCGACCTCGAGCCGCTCGAGCCGCCGGCCGAGCTCGACCGCAGGATCCTGGCCGCCGCTCGCGAGCGGCAGGCCGCGCACGCCCCGCTCGTCGCGCCGGCCGGCCGGCATCGCTGGTACTACTCGCTTGCCGCGGCCGCGGTGCTCGTGCTCGCGGTCGCCATTACGCTGCACGTCGAGCGCGACCGGCCCGACCCCGAGACAACCGCCACGGCGCCGCAAGCGCGCAGCGGGACGATCACCCAGGAACCGCCGGCGGAATCGAAGCGGGCCGATGCCGCGCCTGCCGTAGCGGAATCACGGCCCTCCAGCCCGGCGGCGGACGCCCCTGCGCTGGAGAAGCCGGCGGCGCCAACCCCCAGACCCGCAGCCAAGGCGCAGGCGAAGGCGAAGGCCGAAGCGCAGGCGGTCCCCGAAGCGCGCGATGCCATGCAGGCGCAGGGCGAGACGCAAGAGCGCGCGCGCCGGGAGTCGAGCGTCATGGCGCGATCGGCGCCCGCCCAGCCGGACGTCGGCGGGGCGGCCGCGGCACGCGTCGCGCCGCCGCCGGAGAGGCCGGAGCCCTGGCTCGAGCGGATCGCCGAGCTGCGCAGCCGCGGCCGCCACGCGGAAGCCGACCGGGAGCTCGCCGCGTTCCGCCGCGCCTACCCGGACTACCGGCTGTCGGAAGTGATGAGGGAACGCGTCGAAGGACGCTAGTCGTGGAGGATCTCAATAAATGGTGACAGTCACCATTTAACCCCCCGCTCGCCTGCGGCTCGCGACCCCCTTGACAGGGGGTCGGCACGGCACGGTTAGTGGTGAAGGATCTTGGAGAGGAACTGCTGCGCGCGCTCGGAGCGCGGCGTGCCGAAGAACTCCTCCTTCTTCGCGTCCTCGACGATGCGGCCGGCGTCCATGAAGATGACGCGGTGCGCGACCTTGCGGGCGAAGCCCATCTCGTGCGTGACCACCATCATGGTCATGCCCTCGCGCGCCAGCTCGACCATCACGTCGAGCACCTCGTTGATCATCTCCGGGTCGAGCGCCGAGGTCGGCTCGTCGAACAGCATCGCGACCGGGTCCATCGACAGCGCGCGCGCGATGGCGACGCGCTGCTGCTGGCCGCCCGAGAGCTGGCCCGGGAACTTGTCCTTGTGCGCGCTCAGCCCGACGCGCTCCAGGAGCTTCAGCCCTTTCTCGCGCGCCTCGGCCTCGGAGCGGCCGAGCACCTTGATCTGGCCCAGGGTCAGGTTCTCGATCACGCTCATGTGCGGGAACAGCTCGAAGTGCTGGAACACCATGCCGACGCGCGAGCGCAGCCTGGGCAGATTGGTTTTCGGGTCGTGCACCGGCACGCCGTCGACGTGGATCTCGCCCTTCTGGAAGGGCTCCAGCGCGTTGACGCACTTGATGAGCGTGGACTTGCCGCTGCCGGAAGGCCCGCAGACGACCACCACTTCGCCCTTGGCCACTTCGGTGGAGCAGTCGGTCAGCACCTGGAAGCTGCCGTACCACTTGCTCACGTTCTTGAGCGAGATCATCGGATGATGGCGATCCTGTCCTGGAGGCGTTTGACGAGCAGCGACAGCGAGTACGAGATGACGAAGTAGACGACAGCGACGAAGGTGTACATCTCCACCAGGCGGTAGTCCCGGTTGGCGACCTTCGCGGCGGCGCCGAAGAAATCGGTGGCCGAGATGACGTAGACGAGCGAGGTGTCCTGGAAGAGGATGATGGTCTGCGTGAGCAGCACCGGCAGCATGTTGCGGAATGCCTGCGGCAGCACGATGTAGCCCATCGTCTGCCAGTAGTTCAGGCCCAGCGCATACGCCGACCATACCTGTCCGCGCGCGATCGACTGGATGCCGGCGCGCATGATCTCGCAGTAGTAGGCGGCCTCGAACATGGTGAAGGTGATGACCGCCGAGAGGAACGCGCCGACCTGCACCGGGCGGCTAGCGCCGGTGAGCCAGGCGCCGATGTAGGGCACCAGGAAGAAGAACCAGAAGATCACCAGCACCAGCGGAATCGAGCGCATCAGGTTGACGTAGCCGCCGGCCAGCATCGACAGCGGCTTGAACGACGACAGGCGCATCATGGCGAGAACCGTGCCGAAGATGATCCCCCCGGTCATGGCCAGCGCCGTCAGAGTCAGCGTGAACCTCATCCCGTCGAGGAAGAGATAGCCGAGCGAGCGCCGGATGACGTCGAAGTCGAAGCCGGAGTCCACGCGCTAATGCCCCGCCTGCGGGGCGCCGCTGGCGGCGATCAGGCCGGGCACGCGCACCTTCTTCTCGAGCGCGCGCATGACGAGCACCACCACGAGGTTGGTCAGCAGGTAGATCACCGTCGCCGCGGTGAACGCCTCGAACACCTTGAAGCTGAACTCCTGCATCGCCTTGGCGCGCCCCATCACCTCCAGCAGTCCTATGGTGTACGCCACCGAGGAGTTCTTGATGATGTTCATCGTCTCGGACGTGATCGGCGGCAGGATGATGCGGAAAGCCTGCGGCAGGATCACGTGGCGGTAGGTCTGCGCCTCCGTGAGGCCCATGGCGGTGCCCGCCATGCGCTGGCCGCGCGGCAGCGAGTTGATGCCGGCGCGCACCTGCTCGGCGACGCGCACCGAGGTGAAGATGCCCAGGCACAGCACGGCGGGAATGAACATGCCCCAGGGCGGCGGCTGCTGCTTGATCCAGTCGCCCATCGCCTT
>DASSPL010000243.1:0-11342 GCA_035699685.1 Burkholderiales bacterium
GGGTCTGCGCATCCTGCAGGTGCACCAGCGCGAGCGCCGCGTCGGCGTCCTGGATGCCGGCCTCGAAGATGCCGACCACCGTGAACTGCTTGAGCCGCGGGATGACGCCGGCCGGCGTGACCAGGCCCTGCGGCGCGACGAACGCCACCTTCTCGCCCGGCAGCACCTGCAGCGCGCGCGCCAGGTCCGCGCCGAGGATCACGCCGAACTCGCCCGGCTTGAGCGCGTCGAGCGAGCCGAGCTTCATGTGCTTGCCCAGGTCGGCGACCTTCTCTTCCTGGTCGGGCAGCACGCCGCGCACCAGCGCGCCGCGCACCGCCTGCCCCGCCGAGAGCATCGCCTGCGCCTGGACGAAGGGCGCCGTGGCGCGCACGCGCTGATGCTGCGCGGCCTGCTTCGCCGTGCCCTGCCAGTCGGCGAGGCGCCCGGAGAAGGTGCTGATCTGCACGTGCGAGGCGACGCCGAGGATGCGCTCGCGCACCTCCTTCTGGAAGCCGTTCATCACCGACAGCACCACGATCAGCGCCCACACGCCGACCGCGATGCCGATCATCGAAACCAGGGAGTTGATGCTGATGAAGCGATTGCGCCGCCTCGCGCGCGTGTAGCGCAGGCCGACGAGGAGCTCGTATCGCATGAGCGCGCGAGGATACTACAATCGGTTGAGTGGAACTCCTCTCCCGGCTGATCCGCTCGCAGCGCATCGCGCACCTCGCCACGCTGCGCGGCGAAGCGCCGATGGCGTCGATGACGCTCTACATGCCCGAACCCGACTTTTCCGCGTTCTACGTGCACGTCAGCCGGCTCGCCTGGCACACGCAGGACATGTCGCGCGATCCGCGCGTGGCGCTGTCGATAGCCGAGACCGACGACGGCCGCGCCGACCCGTTCACGCTGATGCGGGTCTCGATCCGCGGCGAGGCCGTGCAGGTGACCGATGGCCCCAAGGAGGCCTGGCTCGCGCGCTTCCCGGCCCAGGCGATCAACTTCGAGCTGGCGGATTTCTCGTTCTGGAAGATCACGCCGCGCGACGCGCGCTTCGTCGCCGGCTTCGGCCGCATCCACAACCTGTCCGCGGCCCAGCTCAGGGAGTCGGCATGAAAATTCACGGCAGCTGTCACTGCGAGCGCATCGCTTTCGAAGCCGAGCTCGACCCGGCCCGCGTCGGCCTCTGTCATTGCACCGACTGCCAGTCGCTTTCGGGATCGGCGTTCACGCTGTACGCGCAGGTGCAGCGCGAGGCGTTCCGCCTGCTGCGCGGCGATACGGAGTGCGGCTCGCGGCTCTGGGCGGCGGCGGAGAAGGACACCCCGCTCTACAACCTGCGCGTCGGCACGCTGCGCGAGCGCGCCGAGCTGCGGCCGCGGGTCCAGCTCTGGTGCCGCTCCGCCATGCCCTGGCTCAGGGAGATCGACGCCGTGCCGAAGAAGATGCAGGGAGCATGAAGTCTTCGTTCAGGCAGGCAGCGGCAGAAGCGGCGCGACGCCGGCCTCGGGCGCCGGCGTGTGCGCGACGTTCATCACCATCGACACCGTGGTGAAGTAGCCCGCCAGGCCGAGCAAGTCGATGACGCCGTGCTCGCCGAAGCGCTCCACCGCGTCGCGGTAAGTCGCGTCGCTCACCCCCTTGTTGATCGCCAGTTCATGGACGAGGTCATGGGCGATCGCCTCGTCCTGTGCCATCGCGACCGGCCGCCGGCCGTCTGCCAGGCTCTGCACCGTCTCCGGCTTCACGCCCGCCCTGAGCGCCAGGGGCACGTGCACGGCCCATTCGAACTGCTGCGTCCACTGCCGCGACACGACGAGCATGACGAGCTCGCTGATGCGCGGCTCGAGCGAGCTGTGAAAGCGCAGGTATTCGCCCACCCGCTGCAGCCGGTCCATCAGCTCCGGGCTGCGCAGGAGCGGGATGAACGGGCCTTTGACTCCGCCGCGCGGGCCGGCGGCCAGCACTTCCGCCGCTTTCCGCTGGGCTTCGTCCATCTGTGATGGTGGCAACGGCGGCATCCGGTCTACGTGGGACACGGCTTCTCCTTCGCTACGAGCGCAAACCCGCTGGCGGCGACCAGCACCGCGGCGCCGGCCAGCGCGATGGGAATGCCGCGGTCGCCGAGGTGAGCGACGACCAGCGGCCCGATCACCTGCCCGACGCCGAAGCCGGCGGTCATCGCCGCCATCAGCGGCGGCGCGCCGGGGCCGGCGACTTCCCGCGCCACCTGCAGGCCGGCCATGGTGATCACCACGAACGTGCTGCCGACGAGCACCGCCGCCGCCACGATGCCAACGAGGCCGGGCAGGACGAGCGGCGCCGCGACACCGGCCGCCATGACGAAGGCCGAGATCATCCACACGCGGCGCGCGCCGAGCCGCGCCTGCCAGGGCGCGACGAGCAGCGTCGACGCGACGGCCGTGGCGCCAAACACCGGCCACGCCCAGCCGAAGACCGCCGGATCCGGCACGATGCTCCTCGCCATCGCCGGCACGAAGGTCGCCGGCACGATGTAGGCGAAGCCATACGCGGTGTAGCAGAGCACGAGGCGCACCGCGGCCGGCGTCCACGCAAGCCGGAGCGCATCTCCCCGAGCCCGCGATTCGCTCGCGCCGCTGAAGATCGGCCAGACGACCAAGGCAATCAGCACGGCCACGATGCCGAGCACGATCCACCCCTGGGCCGAGCTCGCCTGCGCTTTTGCGAGCCCCAGGCACAGCAGGCCCGCGAGCACCACGCCGCTGCCGACGCCGGCGAAGACGACGCCCATCAGGTGCGGCGGCAGGCGCGCGATGCACCATGACGAGACGTAGACCAGCGACCACGCGCTCGCCACGCCGGCGACGAAGCGCAGCACGGCCCACGCCGCCATGCCGTGCGCGAAGCCCATCGCCAGCGTGGCGGCCGCGACGACCACCAGCGAGGCGCGGATGACGAGGGCCGCCGGCGCCGGGCGCGTCGCCCACATCGCGCCGAGCAGGTAGCCGAGGTAGTTCGCCGCGGCGAGCGCGCCGCCCTGGGCGAGCGACACGCCGGCGTCGTCCTGCATCATGGGAAGGAGCGGCGTGAAGGCGAAGCGGCCGATGCCCTGGGCGAGCGCCAGGGCGGCGAGCCCGGCGAGGGCGAGGCGCGCGTGCGAGGCCATGGCCCGAGTGTAAGCTGCCGGGAAAGAGAGCTGCATTGAGGATCTTTGGCGTCGACTTCACCTGCGCGCCGCGCGCGGCGAAACCGATCACCGTCGCCGTTGCAGCTCTCCGCAGGAAGAGCCTCGCGCTGGAGGCGATCGAGCCGCTGCAAACCTTTGCCGACTTCGAGGCGCTGCTCGCGCGCCCCGGCCCGTGGGTCGGCGGCTTCGACCTGCCCTTCAGCCTGCCGCGCGAGCTGGTGCACGACCTGAAGTGGCCGCACGAGTGGCCGGCGCTGGTGGCGCACTGTGCTTCTCTTTCAAGACTCGAACTAAGGAAGATCCTGGACGCCTATCGCGCCTCGCGGCCGGTGGGCAGCAAGTACGCGCATCGCGCCACCGATCACCCGGCCGGCTCGTCGAGCCCGATGAAGCTCGTCAACCCGCCGGTGGCGCTCATGTTCCACGAAGGCGCGCCGCGCATCCTCGCCGCGGGCGTGCACGTGCCGGCGCTCGCGCCGGGCGATCCGAAGCGCGTCGCGCTCGAGGCGTATCCGGGGCTGCTGGTGCGCAGGCAGCTCGGCATCCGGGAGTCCTACAAGAGCGATACGAAGCGCGATCACACGCCCTCGCGACGTGCAGCACGCAAACGTGTAGTCGACGCGATGAAGCGGGGCGAGCCGCTTGGCATAAAGCTGCATCTGGAAGGGAAAACCGAGCGGCTGCTGATCGCCGAAGGCTCGGCGGATTCGCTCGACGCGGTGATCTGCGCGGTGCAGGCGGCGTGGGCGGCCGGACAGCCGGACTACGGCATCCCGGCGAGCGCGCCGCCGGGCGAGGGCTGGATCGTCAGCTCCTAGGCACTTCCTTCAGCTCGTAGCCCTTGGTGCGCATGCAGAACTGCGCGAGGCGCGATTCCTCCATGAAGCGGTCGCCCCACGGGTCGGAGAACGGCCCCCCGGCGTGGACCCGCCGGCCGAAGGCATCGCGGTACATCATCGGGCCGAACGGGCCGTAGAGCGCGGAGCGCAAGCGGGCCTCGTGCCAGGCGTCCTGCTGGCATTGCTGGAGGTCGGCCTGCAGCTGCGTCGCGTCGGTCCCGGGGCGGGCCCATTCCATCTGCGCGCAGGCGCTGGCAAAAAACAACACCGCGGCGGCAAGGACAAGTCTCATGCCGGTTGGACAGCTAAGATCGCCGGAATGCTCACGATCTACGGCATGGCCGATTCCGGCAACTGCTACAAGGTCAAGCTCGCGGCCGAGCAGCTCGGGCTCGCCTACCGCTGGGTCGAGGTCGACAGCACGAAGGGCGGCACCCGCACGCCCGAGTTCCTCGCCCGCAACCCGAACGGCAAGGTGCCGACCCTGGGCCTCGAGGACGGCAGCTACCTGCCGGAATCGAATGCCATCCTGCATTACCTTGCCGACGGCAGCCCTCTCCTGCCGAGTGGCCGGAGCGAAAGAGCGCGAGTCCTGCAGTGGATGTTCTTCGAGCAGTACAGCCACGAGCCTTACGTCGCGGTGGCGCGATTCATCCTGTACTACCTGCCGCCCGATTCGCCGCGGCGCGCGGAGCTGCCGCGGCTGCACGAGCGCGGCGCGCAGGCGCTTTCCGTGATGGAGCAGCATCTCGCGCGCGAGCCGTTCTTCGCCGCCGGCCGCTACACCATCGCCGACATCGCCCTTTACGCCTATACGCACTGCGCCGCCGATGGCGGTTTCGACCTCGGCAGCTACCCCGCGATCAAGGCCTGGCTCGCGCGCGTGGAACAGCAGCCACGGCACGTGCGGATGGGCTAGGATACTGGACGTATATCCATGCGCGCGCTGCTCGCCCTCCTCCTCGCGATTTCCCTGCAGGCGCATGCGCAATACCCGGCGCGAGCCGTGCGCGTGGTGGTGCCGTTCCCGGCTGGCGGCCCCACGGACGTCCTTGCGCGCGTAGTCGCGCAGAAGCTCGGCAGCCACTGGAGCCAGCCGGTGGTCGTGGAGAACAAGCCCGGCGCCGGCGGCTCGATCGGCGCCGATTTCGTGGCGAAGAGCGCGCCGGACGGCTACACGCTGGTGATGGCCACCTCGAGCACTCACTCCATCGGCCCGGTGCTGCAGAAGCTGCCCTACGACGCGCAGAAGGACTTCGCGCCGGTGGTGCACGCCTGGAGCGCGCCCAACGCGCTGATCGTCAGCCCGGTGCTCGGCGTCAGCGACGTGCGCGGGCTGGTCGCGCTGGCGAAGTCGAAGCCCGGCCAGCTCAACTACGCATCGAGCGGCAACGGCACCATCCCGCATCTCTCCGGCGAGCTTTTCAAGCTGCTGGCGGGCATCGACGTGCAGCACGTGCCCTACAAGGGCACCGGCCTCTCCATTCCCGACATCGCGCGCGGCCAGGTGGCGTTCATCTTCGACAGCATCATCACAGCCCAGCAGCACGCGCGCAGCGGCAGCGTGAAGCTCATCGCCGTCAGCACCGCGCGGCGCAGCGCGCTGTTGCCCGAGGTGCCGACGATGATCGAGGCGGGCGTGCCGGGCTACGAGTCGACGACCTGGTTCGGCCTGCTGGCGCCCGCCGGCACGCCCCGGGAGCTGATCAGCAAGGTCAATGGCGACGTCGGCGCGCTGCTGAAGGAAAGCGATGTGCGCGAGCGCTTCGCCGCGGCCGGCGCCGAGCCGATCGGCGGCTCGCCGGAAGCGTTCGCCGAGACCATCCAGGCCGAGCGGGCGAAGTGGGCGAAGGTCGTACAGGCGGCCCGGATCAAGGTCGACTAGCGCCATGAACCTCGCCGAGGCGCCGCTCGCGATCGTCGATCTCGAGACGACCGGGACGCGGCCGGCGGCCGACCGCATCACCGAGATCGGCGTGCTTGAAATCGACCGCTTCGAGGTGAGCTCGCAGTGGTCGACGCTGGTCAACCCCGGCATCCGCCTGCCGTCCGAGATCCAGGCGCTCACCGGCATCACGCACGACATGCTGGCCGCCGCGCCGCGCTTCGGCGACCTCGCCGCCGAGCTGCACGAGCGGCTCGCCGGCCGCGTATTCATCGCGCACAACGCCCGCTTCGACTACGGTTTCCTGCGGCGCGAGTTCGATCGCGTCGGCCTCAAGTTCCAGCCGCGCTCGGTGTGCAGCGTGAAGCTGTCGCGGCGCCTGTATCCGCGGGAGCGCGGACACGACCTGGACAGCGTGATCGCGCGCCACGGCATCGACTGCGCCGCGCGGCACCGCGCGCTGCCCGATGCCGAGGCGCTGTGGCAGTTCCTGCGCATCGCCGCCGACGAGCACGGCGACGAAGTCGTGTCTGTCGCCGCGCGGCAGATCGCGAAGCAGCCGGCGCTGCCGTCGCAGCTCGACCGCGCCGCGGTGGACGCCGTGCCCGAAGCGCCCGGCGTCTATCTGCTCTACGGCGAGAGCGGCCCGCCGCTCTACATCGGCAAGAGCCGCTCGATGCGCTCGCGCGTGCTGCAGCACTTCTATTCCTCGGCGGCGTGGCTGCAGGAAGTGCGCCGGATCGAATGGCATCGCACCGTCGGCGAGCTGGGCGCGCTCCTCACCGAGGCCCGGCTGGTCAAGCAGCTCGGCCCCACCTACAACCGCCAGCTGAAGGCCGGCGAGGCCTGCGGCTTCGTCTTCGATGGCAAGCGCCTGCGTATCGCGAGCGCCGGCGAGATCGACGCCGAGACGCTGCCCTATGTGTACGGCGTGTTCCGCTCGCGCCGCGCCGCCATGCAGACCCTGCGCACGCTCGCGGATGGGCACGGCCTGTGTCTCCAGACCCTGGGATTTGATAGCAAGCGCCGCGGCGCGTGCTTCCGGCACCAGATCGGCCGCTGCGCCGGCGTCTGCGCGGCGAAGGAGAGCATCCACAACCATCACGGCCGCGTCGCGACGGCGCTCGCCGCCATGAAGGCGCCGCCGTGGCCGTACGCCGGGACCGTCGGCATCGTAGAGAAGGACCGGGCGCGCGACGCGACCGAGATCCATGCCGTCGACCGCTGGTGCTACCTCGGGGCGGCG
Source organism: Burkholderiales bacterium (assembly GCA_035699685.1). Lineage (GTDB taxonomy): Bacteria > Pseudomonadota > Gammaproteobacteria > Burkholderiales > SG8-39 > SCGC-AG-212-J23. Next base: position 7,125 of record DASSPL010000243.1, read on the forward strand.
CGCTGCGAGCCGGACATGGCCGAGCTCGCCGATGCGCGGCCGCGCTTCGATTACGACGAGTACCGCATCCTGTCGCGCCACCTGGCGAAGCCGGGCGTGCGGCTGATCCAGCTGCCGCGATGCACTGCGAGCTCGTAGTCCCGAGGCTGTTCGCCGAGCGCGTCGCGGCGCGGCTGCCGGGCGTCGAAATGCTGCTTGCGCGAGCCCGCTGCACGTCGCAGGAGTCGTGCAGCTTCGAGGGCTGGCTGCAGGAAGCCTTCGGGCTCGGCGAAACGCGGCTTCCGGCCGGCGCGAGCACCGAGCTGGGCGCCGGCCGCGATCCGGGCACCGGGTGCTGGGTGCGCGCCGACCCGGTGCACCTGCGGGTCATGCGCGAGCGGCTGATCGTCGTGCCCGGTGCCGCACTGAATCTCACCCCGGACGACGCGCAGTCGCTGTGCGAAGCGATCAACGCGCATTTCGGCGAGCGCCTCGCGCTGCGCATGGTCGAGCCGGAGCGCTGGGCCGCGCGCCTCGCGGAGGAGATGGCGGTCGACGCGCCGAGCCCGCTGGAGATCGCCGGGCGCGACGTCGACCTCGGCCGCCCCGCCGGCGCCGACGCCGCGCGCTCGCACAAGCTGATGAACGAGGCGCAGATGGTGCTGCACTCGCACCCGGTGAACGAGGCGCGCGAGAAGCAGGGTCTCGCGCCGGTCAACAGCATCTGGCTGTGGGGCGCGGGCCGCCCGCCGAAGCTCGAAGGCGTGCCGTGGCAGTCGGTCACCGCGCGCGATCCGCTGGTTCTCGGCCTCGCCCGCGCCGCCGGCGTGCGCCACCGCCCGCTGCCGGCGTCCGCGGCGGCGTGGCTCGAGCGGGCGCCGGAAGAAGGCCGGCACCTCATCGCCCTCGACATGCTGCGCGCGCCTCACGCGCTCGGCCTGACCGGCGAATACCACGATGCGATGGCCGGCCTGGAGCGCGACTGGTTCGCGCCGCTGCTGCAGGCGCTGCGCGAGGGACGCATCGGCATGGTGACGATCCACGTGCCCGACGCCGGCGAGTGCGCCAGCTATGAGACCATCCGCGGCGACCTGCGCCGCTTCTGGCGCCGGCCGAAGGCGCTGGAGCACTACTCGTGAAGATCGTCGAGCGGCCGTACCGGGAGCGCGACCGCCAGGCCCTGATGGCGGCCGGCATCCATCCGCTGCTCGCGAGGATCTATGCCGGGCGCAGCATCCATGCCGCAACCGAGCTCGCCTACGCCCCGGCGGCGCTGCTCGCGCCCGCCATGATGAAAGGCATCGACGGCGCCGCGCAGCTGCTGGCCGACGCCATCGCGGCGGGCAAGCGCCTGCTGATCATCGCCGACTACGACGCCGACGGCGCCACCGCCTGCGCGGTCGGCATGCGCGCGCTGCGCCTTTTCGGCGCCCGCGTCGATTACCTGGTGCCCGATCGCTTCAAGCTCGGCTATGGGCTGTCGCCCGAGCTGGTCGACGTGGCCGCCGAGCGCAAGCCGGACCTGCTGATTACCGTGGACAACGGCATCGCCAGCGTCGATGGCGTCGCGCGGGCGCGCTCGCTCGGCATCGCCACGCTGATCACCGACCATCACCTGCCCGGCGCCGAGCTGCCGCAGGCCGAGTGCATCGTCAACCCGAACCAGGCCGGCTGCCCCTTCCCGTCGAAGGCGCTCGCCGGCGTCGGCGTCATGTTCTACGTGATGATCGCGCTGCGCGCCGAGCTGCGTAAACGAGGCTTCCTCAAGACGGAGGTGAACCTCGGGGCCCTCACGCCGCTGGTCGCCCTCGGCACCATCGCCGACGTCGTGCCGCTCGACGCCAACAACCGCAATTTGGTGGCGCAGGGCCTCAAGCGCATCCGCGCCGGCGCGGCGCCGCCCGGCCTCACGGCGCTGCTGCGCGCCGCCGGACGCAGCGTGGCGCAGGCCTCGAGCTTCGACCTCGGCTTCGTCGTCGGCCCGCGGCTGAACGCCGCCGGGCGGCTCGCCGACATGAGCCTCGGCATCGAGTGCCTGATCACCGACGACGAGGCGCGCGCGGCCAACTGCGCGCAGGAGCTCGACCGGCTGAACGGCGAGCGGCGCCGGATCGAGGGCGGCATGCTCGAGCAGGCGCTCGAGACGCTGAAGACCCTGGAAGGCCAGGCGCAGTCGACGTTCTTCGCGCCGGACTGGCACGAGGGCGTGGTCGGCATCCTCGCCTCGCGGATCAAGGACCGGCTGCACCGCCCCGTGATCTGCTTCGCGCGCGCGGCCGACGGCCGGTCGCTGAAGGGGTCGGGCCGCTCCATCGCCGGATTGCACCTGCGCGACTGCCTGGATCTCATCTCCAAGCGGCTGCCGGGGCTGATCGTGCGCTTCGGCGGCCACGCGCAGGCCGCCGGCCTCACCATCGCCGAGGCCGACTACCCGCGCTTCGCCATCGCCTTCGACCGCGCGCTGGACGAGACGCTGCCGGCGTCGGCGCGCCTGCGCACCGTGGAGACCGACGGCAGCCTCGACCACGACTACTGCACGCTCGACGTCGCGCGCATGATCGAGGACGGCATCTGGGGCCAAGGGTTCCCGCAGCCGCTCTTCTGCGATACATTCTCCGTCGAGAACCAGCGCGTCGTGGGCGAGCGGCACCTGAAGCTCCTGCTCTCCAAGGAAGGCCGGCGGCTCGAAGCCATGCGTTTCGGCAGCCTCGATCCGCTACCCTCACGGGTCCGTGCCGCTTACCGCCTGGCGGTCAACGAATTCAACGGATTGAAATCGATCCAGCTCAACGTGGAGCACGTGGAATCATGAAGCTGCTCGCAACCATCCTCTTCGCCGCCACCGCCCTCGCCAACGACGTGCAGCCCATCAAGGACGCCGGACCCTACGTGCCCTCGCCGCAAAGCGTGGTGGCCGACATGCTGCGCTACGCCGACGTCGGCCCGAACGACTTCCTCGTCGACCTCGGCTCGGGCGACGGCCGCATCGTGCTCACCGCCGCCAAGGTGTTCGGCGCGCGCGGCTTCGGCGTCGAGATCAAGGACGAGCTGGTGAAGCGCGCCAACGATGCGGCGAAGAAGGAAGGCATCGCCGAGCGCGTCAAGTTCATCAAGGCCGACCTCTTCAAGACCGACATCTCGCAGGCCAGCGTGATCACGATGTACCTGCTGCCCGATACGGTGAACCTGCTGAAGGACAAGTTCCTGACGGAGCTGAGGCCGGGGACCCGCATCGTCTCGCACGACTATCCGCTCACCGGCTGGATCCCGGAGAAGTACGTGCAGATGGACCTCGAGGACAAGGTGCAGATCAGCGGCGTGACCACCACGCTCATCTACCTCTACGTGGTGCCGGCCAAGGTCGCCGGGCGCTGGCAGGCGCAGATGCCGCCGGCGATCGCCAAGCAGCCGGCCACGCTGCAGCTCAAGCAGCAGCTCACGCGCGTGAGCGGCAGCATGCTGCTCGACGGCCGGGACGTGCCGCTCGAGGACGCCAAGCTGCGCGGCGACCAGATCTCCTTCAAGCTCGCCGGCCGCAAGGGCACCTTCTCAGGCGTGGTCAAGGGCCGCTCGATCGAAGGCATGCTCGACGGCAGGACGCCCTGGACGGCAACGCTGGGCGGATGAAGCTTCGCATCACCGCCGGCAACACCAGCCTGGTGGCCGAGCTGCGCGATACGCCCACCAGCCGGCTCCTGCTGGAGGCCCTGCCGTTCGATGCGCAGGCGCAGACCTGGGGCCACGAGGTCTACTTCAGCACGCCGGTAAACGCGAAGCTCGAGCCCGACGCGCAGCAGGTGGTGGCGCCCGGCACGGTGTGCTTCTGGACGCAGGGCAGCGCGCTCGCCCTGCCCTTCGGCCGCACGCCGATCTCGACGGACGAGCGGCCGAAGCTCGCCAATCCGTGCAACGTGCTCGGCACGATCAAGGATTTTTCCGCCCTCAAGGCCGTGAAGTCGGGCCAGAAGATCCGGGTCGAGAAAGCCTGATGCAGCGTAAGCGCGTCAATTCCTCCAAGCTGCGCTCCGTCGGCTACGACGAGGCGAGCCGGACGCTCGAAGTCGAGATGTCGAACGGCCAGGTCTACCAGTACGTCGGCGTCTATCCCGAGGTCTACCGCCGCTTCATGGCGGCGCCCAACCCCACCAGCTTCTTCGACGACAAGATCGCCGAGGAATACACCCCCAAGCCCGTAAAATAGCTCCCAAGAAGGAAAGGGAGGGAGCATGCGCGGCGCGG
>DASSPL010000244.1:0-3291 GCA_035699685.1 Burkholderiales bacterium
CATGTGCGCTTCCTTCGCCGGCATGCCGAAGGCGCTGGCGGATATGCACGCCAATACGCTGCGGGCGGCAAAGGCCGCCGGAGCCGAGGCGGTGGTCACCACCTTCCACCAGTGCTATCGCGAGATCGTCGGCCTGGACGCGGCGCGCGCGATCGACGTCTACAACTACATCCAGCTCATCGCGCGCTCGATGGGACTCGCCTACGAGGACGAGTACAAGGCCTGGAAGCGCTCGCCGGAGGCGGCGAAGGAGATGATCGGCGCCGAGCGCATCGCCAAGGTCGGCATCGAGTTCTACGACCGGGCCATCCTGCCCGAGCTGAAGAAGCGACCTATCGTCTGAGGGCGAGCCACAGGCCGCCGCCGATGAGGCAGGCGCCGCTGACGCGCGAAACGGCCCGGACTCTCTTCCGCGAGAGCCAGCGACCGGCGCGGCCGGTGAGGACCGCGTAGGCGCCGTCGGAGAGCAGGGCGACGATCATCGCCGTGACGCCGAGGAAGGCGATCTGGGCGATGTAGTTGCCCTTCGGGTCGATGAACTGCGGGATGAAGGCGCCGAACCAGAAGAGCGCCTTCGGGTTGGACATCATCACCAGGAAGCCCTGCAGGAAAAAGCCGCCCGCCGGCGTGGTCGCCTTGGCCGGGTCACCGAGCGCATCGGGCATGCGCAGCAGGCGCCAGCCGAGATAGATCAGGTAGATGGCGCCGGCGATGCGCAGCCAGTCGAACAGCCAGCTCATCGCGGCGATCACCGAGCTCAGGCCGACGATCAGGATGGCCATCATCAGCCCGAGGCCGAGCTGCGTGCCCGCCACGTTGAGCAGGCCGGCGCGCGTGCCGTGCGCGAGGCTGTTGGCGACGATCACGGTGACCGTCGGGCCGGGAATCACCGCGATCAGCACGCAGGCGAGCACGTAGGCGACGTAGGTCTCGGCCGTCATTGGCTCATGTCCCAGGCGCGACGGCGCGTCAGGTCGATGACGCATGCGGCCCGGTTCGCCTCGCCGTTTCGACGCTGGCACTCGGCGTCGCGGTACCGCCGCCATTCGTCGTTCGATTTGCGGTAGGCGGCGAGGGCGGCGTCGCCGCGCTGGGTCGCTTCCGTCAGGCGCAGCGCGTAGAGCTGGCCGAGCTCGTCCTCGGCCGCGCGCAGGAGCAGGTCGAGGCAGGGCTGCGGCTTGCCGCGCAGCGACTCGTCGCGCGTGCACTGCGCGAGCGCCGCCGTGTCCTGCCGCGGCAGCCAGTTGAAGAAGACCGGCCGCTTGTCGTCCGCCAGCAGGCAGACGAAGGACAGCTCGGCGCTCGGCGCGCCTTCGTAGACCACGGCGCCGTTGCCGGTCAGCACCGAGGAGACGAACTGCGTGCCGACCTTGCGCGTGTAGCGCTCGATGAGCAGATGGCGGTCGCGGTCGAAGACCACCTTCGCGTTGCCCGCGTCCTTACGCGTTTCCTTCAGCGCGTAGCCGCGGCAGGCTTCGACGGCCGGCCCCTCGTACTGCGCGTGGGCATTGAAAGCAAGGACGAGCAGCAGCCACTTCATCGGTACTGCCCCGTCGCCTGCGCGCGGGCGCGCACCAGCCCGAAGAGGCTCTCGGTGTAAGGCGCCTGCACGCCCGCCTTTCGCGCGATCTCGAGCGTGCCGGCGAGCAGGCCGTCGATCTCGAGCGGCTTGCCGGCCTCGAGGTCCTGCAGCATCGAGGTCTTGAACTTGCCGAGCTGGCGCGCCATGTCGATCCGCGCCTCCGGGTCGATGTCGGCGTCGACGCCGACCGCGCGGCCGATCGCCAGCACCTCGCGCATGATCTTCACCATGTACTCCTTCACCTCGGTGCTCTGGATCAACCGGTCGGCGGTGGATACGGTGAGGGCCGATACCGGGTTGAAGCTGACGTTGCCGAGCAGCTTCACCCAGAACTCCTTCTCGATCGACGGGGTGACGACCACTTCGAAGCCGGCGCCCTTCAGCGCATCGGCGATGCGCTGCGTGCGCTCCGTGTTGCGCCCGCCCGGCTCACCGACGATCAGCTTGCGGCCCATGTTGTGGCTGACGAGGCCCGGCTCCGGCGTGGACGCCGCGAGGTGAATCACGCAGCCCACCAACCGCTCGGTCGGCATGGCGCGGGAGAGCGTGCCGTCGGGATCCAGGGTTTCCAGCCGCTCCCTGCCGTCCCGGAAGGGCAGGCGGGCGAAGAACCACCAGGGCACGCCGTTCATCGCCGTGACGATCGAGGTTTTCGGGCCGAGGAGCGGGGTAATGGTCTTCGCGACATCGCCCAGGCTTTGCGCCTTCACGGTGACGATGACGTAGTCCTGCGGCCCGAGCTTTGCTGCATCCGCCTCCGCATGGACGGAATGGGTCGTAATCTCGTTATTGCTGCGCACGCGCAGCCCCGAGCCGCGGATCGCCTCGAGGTGGGCGCCGCGCGCGACCACGGACACCTCGTGCCCGGACCGCGCGAGCCACGCCGCCATCAGGCCGCCGACGGCGCCCGCGCCGTAAATGCAGATTTTCATGGGGTTATTTTATGGCGCGGTCAGCGCCGCCCCACTTTATTCAGCCGGACGTTAAATATCGGCCTGTCCGGCTTCGCCCGGCGGCGTTAAGTAAGCGGTGTGCGGGCGTACCAGCCGACGGGAACCTTCCTACTACCAATAGGAGAATGAACTCGGCGGTCTGAGTACGTCCGCACCTGCGCAATATGCCGCACTCCGGTGTGAACGCACCAGCACCGATCTGTGAGTTTCCATTTGCGCGGCTGCGCCGCTCGGACACAATCCATATCTGAAAGTCCTGCCGAGGCAGACGAGGAGCACCTATGTTTTCGTTCATGAAGAAGATGACCAGGCTGCTGTCCCCCGAACAGACCATTCCCGGCCGCGAGGAGCAGGTGGAAGTTCCGGAGAAGCACTTCGTCAACGGCCATCCGCTGAAGGCGCCGTTTCCCGCCGGCATGCAGCAGGCGGTGTTCGGCATGGGCTGCTTCTGGGGCGCCGAGCGCCTTTTCTGGCAGAAGAAGGGCGTCTATTCGACCGCGGTCGGCTACGCGGGCGGCGAGACGAAGAACCCGACCTACGAGGAAGTGTGCAGCGGGTTCACCAATCATTCCGAGGTGGTGCTGGTCGTCTTCGATCCGAAGCTGATCAGCTACGAGGAGCTGCTCAAGGTGTTCTGGGAGGGCCACGACCCGACGCAGGGCATGCGCCAGGGCAACGACCAGGGCACGCAGTACCGATCGGTGATCTACGCCTACGGCGACGAGCAGCTGCGCGCCGCGCAGAAATCGAAAGAGG
>DASSPL010000245.1:0-2334 GCA_035699685.1 Burkholderiales bacterium
GGCCGAGGACCTTCTCGGCGATGAAGCAGAGGATGAGCTGCGGGCTGATCGGGGCGATGCGCGAGATCAGCACCTCGCGCAGGTAGCGCTCCACGTGGTACTCCTTCGCGTAGCCGTAGCCGCCGTGGGTCATGACCGCGGCCTGGCAGGCGTTGAAGCCGGCTTCCCCGGCGAGGTACTTCGCGGCATTGGCCTCGGCGCCGCAAGGCTTGTCCGCGTCGTAGAGCGTGGCCGCCTTCATCACCATGAGCGTCGCGGCCTCCAACTCCATCCAGCATTGCGCGAGCGGGTGCTGGATGCCCTGGTTCTTGCCGATGGGGCGATCGAACACGACGCGCTCCTTCGCGTACTGCGTGGCGCGCCGCAGCGCCGCCTTGCCGAGGCCGATGCCCTCGGCGGCGATGAGGATGCGCTCCGGGTTCATGCCGTGAAGGATGTACTCGAAGCCACGGCCTTCCTCGCCGATGCGGTCGGCCACGGGCACGCGCAGCCCGTCGATGAAGACCTGGTTCGTATCGACGCAGTGCCGCCCCATCTTGTCGATGGTGCGCACCTCCACCTTCGCGCGGTCGATGTCGGTATAGAAGAGGCTCATGCCGAGCGTGGGCTTGGCCGCCTCTTCCAGCGGCGTGGTGCGCGCGAGCACAAGCATCTTCTGCGCCACCTGCGCGGTGGAGATGAACACCTTGGCGCCCGACATCACGTAGTGGTCGCCGTCGCGCGCCGCCTTGGTCTTGATGCGCGTGGTGTTGAGCCCCGCGTCGGGCTCGGTCACCGCGAAGCAGGCCTTCTCCTCGCCGCGGATGAGCGGCGGCAGCATCCTCGCCTTCTGCTCCGGCGTGCCGAAGACCACGACCGGGTTCAGGCCGAAGATGTTCATGTGGACGGCCGAGGCGGCGCTCTGGCCGCCGCCGGACTCGGCGATCGCCTGCATCATGATCGCGGCCTCGGTCACGCCGAGCCCCGCGCCGCCGTACTCCTCCGGCATGCAGATGCCCAGCCAGCCGTCGCGCGCCATGGCCTGGTGGAAGTCGTGCGGAAACTCGCCGCTCCTGTCGCGCTCGAGCCAGTAATCGTCGCCGAACGGCGCGCACACCTTCTCGATCGCCGCCTTCACCGCCAACTGGTCGTCCGTCAGGTCGAAGTTCACGAGTCCTATCTCACGACGCGGTCCGGGGCTTCTTCGTAGGGAGGCGAATAGACCACCAGCACCTTCACCGGCTCCTCGCTGGTGACGGTGAAGACGTGCGGCATGTCGGGCGGGAAGAAGCAGCAGTCGCCTGGCCCGAGCTCACAGGTTTCTCCGCCGACTTCCGCGCGCGCACGGCCCTCGAGCATGTAGCAGACCTGCTCGATGCCCGGATGCGCGTGTGGGAGCGCCCCCTTGCCGCGCTCGATCACGCCCAGCACCACCTCGAGCTGCTTCGCGCCCACGTTCTCCCGGCCGATGAGGCGCCGGTTCACGGTGCCGACGTGGTTGGCCGGGTGGTAGCCCGGCACCTCGCCCGCGCGGACGAAGTAGCGGCGGCCCGCGGTCATTGCGGCTCGATGCCGGCGTTCTTGATGAGGCGCGTCCACAGCGCCAGCTGGTCGGCGACGTACTTGCTGAACTCCTCCGGGCTCTTCGACGGCCACACCTCGAAGCCGGCCGCGGCGAGCTTCTCCTGCACGTCCTTGTCGGCCAGCACAGCCTGCACTTCGGTCGAGAGCCGGTCCACGATGTCCTTCGGCACGCCCGCGGGGCCGAAGATGCCGTTCCACGAGGTGAGGTCGAAGCCCGGGATCGCGCTCGCCACCGGCGGCAGGTTGGGGAAGATCTTCGATCCGCGCGCCGGCGTCACAGCGATCGGACGAACGCGGTTGGCCTTGAGCATCGCCATGCCCGAGCCGAAGTCCACCACGTAGAGCTGCAGCTGCCCGCCGATGAGGTCGGTGAGCGCCTGGGGGCTCGACTTGTAGGGAACGCCGACGATGTCGACCTTCGCCTCGCGCCGCAGGGTCTCGGAAGCGACGAGCGAGGTGCTGTTGGGCGTGCCGTACGAGATCTTGCCGGGGTTGGCCTTCGCGTAGCTGATCAGATCCTGCAGGGTCTTGATCGGCATGTCGTTGTTGACCGCGACGGCGAAGGGCAGCTCGCCGGTGCGCACGATCGGCGTGAAGTCCTTGATCGGGTCGTAGCGCAGCGTCTTGTAGAGGCTCGGGTTGGCCGAGTGCGACGTGTTCGTCGTCATGAAGAGCGTGTAGCCGTCGGGCTTGGCGTTCTTCACCAGCTCCGCGGCGATCTGGCCGTTGGCGCCCGGCTTGTTCTCGATCACCACCGGCTGCTTGAGGCGC
>DASSPL010000246.1:0-5789 GCA_035699685.1 Burkholderiales bacterium
CAAGGCCAAGGCGATGGACGACTCGCTCGCCTTCCGCCGCTCGTGCCGCGAGGGCGTGTGCGGCTCCGACGCGCTGAACATCAACGGCAAGAACCGGCTCGCCTGCATCACCAAGATCGCCGAGCTGCCCGAGCACGTCACCATCCGCCCGCTGCCCGGCCTGCCGGTGATCCGCGACCTGATCGTCGACATGACGCAGTTCTTCAAGCAGTACCACTCGATCCAGCCCTACGTCATCAACAACGATCCGCCGCCGGAGCGCGAGCGGCTGCAGTCGCCGGAGGAGCGCGAGCATCTGAACGGCCTGTACGAGTGCATCCTGTGCGCGTGCTGCTCGACCTCGTGCCCGTCCTTCTGGTGGAACCCCGACAAGTTCGTCGGCCCGGCGGGCCTGCTGCAGGCCTACCGCTTCCTCGCCGACAGCCGCGACCAGGCGACCAGCGAGCGCCTGGACAACCTCAACGATCCGTACCGCCTGTTCCGCTGCCACACCATCATGGCGTGCGCGGACGTGTGCCCCAAGGGCCTCAACCCCACCAAGGCCATCAACAACATCAAGGACCTGCTCGTTAAGCGCGCCGTCTGAATGGACCGGATCGAGCACCACAGGCTGAGGTGGAAATGCCGGCGCGGCCTGCTCGAGCTCGACATCGTGCTGGAGAGGTTCCTGCGCAACACGCCGCCCGGTGACGGCGAGCTTGCCGGGATCAATGCGCTGCTCGACCTGCCCGACAACGACCTGTGGGACATCGTCGCCGGGCGCAGCGACAACTATCAACCTCACCTGAGAGAGCTGGTGGCGCGCCTGCGCGCCGCCTAGAGAGGCGACCATGAGCAACAAGACCGCGACCCTGAAGCTGCCCGACGGCAAGTCGCTCGAGTTCCCCGTGCTCGACGGCACGATCGGACCCAGCGTCGTCGACATCCGCACGCTCTACGGCAAGTCGGGCATGTTCACCTACGACCCCGGGTTCCTGTCGACGGCGAGCTGCAGCTCGTCGATCACCTACATCGACGGCGACGCCGGCGTCCTGCTCTACCGCGGCTACCCGATCGAGCAGCTCGCGCAGCAGTGCGACTTCCTCGAGGTGTGCTATCTCCTGCTGAACGGCGAGCTGCCGAACCGCAAGCAGAAGGACGAGTTCGTCGACATCGTCACGCACCACACCATGGTGCACGAGCAGCTCGCGCGCCTCTACCAGGGGTTCCGCCGCGACGCGCACCCGATGGCGGTGATGGTCGGCGTGGTCGGCGCGCTGTCGGCCTTCTACCACGACGCGCTCGACATCAACGACCCGCAGCACCGCATCATCTCGGCCTTCCGCCTGATCGCGAAGATGCCGACCATCGTCGCGATGTCGTACAAGTATTCGATCGGCCAGCCGTTCGTGTACCCGAAGAACGACCTGTCCTACACCGCCAACTTCATGCGCATGATGTTCGGCGTGCCGACCGAGGAGTACAAGGTCAACGAGGTGCTGGTGCGCGCCATGGACCGCATCTTCATCCTGCACGCGGATCACGAGCAGAACGCCTCCACCTCGACCGTGCGCCTGTCGGGCTCGTCGGGGGCGAATCCCTACGCCTGCATCGCCGCCGGCATCGCCTGCCTGTGGGGGCCGGCGCACGGCGGCGCGAACGAGGCCTGCCTGCAGATGCTGGAGGAGATCGGCGACGTCTCCAAGGTGCCGGAGTTCATCAAGAAGGTGAAGGACAAGAACTCCGGCGTGCGCCTGATGGGCTTCGGCCACCGCGTGTACAAGAACCACGATCCGCGCGCCAAGCTCATGCGCGAGACCTGCCACGAGGTGCTGAACGAGCTCGGCCTGCACAACGACCGCCTGTTCAAGCTGGCGATCGAGCTGGAGCGCATCGCGCTCGAGGACGAGTACTTCATCTCGCGCAAGCTCTATCCCAACGTCGACTTCTACTCGGGCATCGTGCAGCGCGCGCTCGGCATCCCGGTGTCGATGTTCACCTGCATCTTCTCGCTCGCGCGCACCGTCGGCTGGATCGCGCAGTGGCAGGAGATGATCTCCGACCCCGAGTACAAGATCGGCCGGCCGCGCCAGCTCTTCAAGGGCCCCACCAAGCGCGACGTCAAGCCTCTCGATAAACGCTGAAAATCGGGGTCAGAGCCTATTTCTAATCGGGCTCTGACCCCGATTTCCGCAAAGGAAATGCAATGAGCAGCGTGATGCGGCAGTTCCTGGACAGCTCGTACCTCTTCGGCGGCAATGCGCCGTTCATCGAGGATCTGTACGAGAAGTATCTGGCCAATCCGCAGTCGGTGCCCGAGCAGTGGCGCGAGTACTTCGACCGCATGCAGGTGCTGCCGGGCAGCACGGTGAAGGACGTGGCGCGCGCGCCGGTGGAGGAGTCGTTCGTGCAGCGCGCCCGCGCCGGGTTGCTGGGCGCGCAGAACCGGACGATGGCGGTCGAGCCGGTCACGCCGGAGCGGCTGCAGGTGGCGGCGCTGCTGCTGGTGACCGCGTACCGCATCTCGGGCGCGCGCTGGGCGACGGTCGATCCCCTGAAGCGCATGTCGCGGCCCAACCAGCCCGAGCTCGAGCCCGCGTTCTACGACCTCACCGAGGCCGACCTCGACCAGACGGTCAACTCGGGCTCCTACGTCGGCCTCGACCGCGTCACGCTGCGCACGCTGCTGCAGGCGCTGCGCGACACCTACTGCCGCAACATCGGCTTCGAGTACATGTTCATCTCGGACCGCGTGCAGCGGCAGTGGATCCAGGAGCGCATCGAGCCGGCGCGCGCCACGCCCGAGCTCACCAAGGACCAGAAGCGGCGGCTGCTGCAGAAGCTGACCGAAGCCGAGCACCTCGAGCGCTACCTGCACACCAAGTACGTCGGCCAGAAGCGCTTCTCGCTGGAAGGCGGCGAGAGCCTGATCCCGTCGGTGGACGAGCTGATCCAGCGCGCCGGCACGAGCGGCGCGCAGGAGATCGTGATCGGCATGGCGCACCGCGGGCGGCTCAACGTGCTGGTCAACGTGCTCGGCAAGATGCCGAAGGACCTGTTCCTCGAGTTCGAGGGCAAGGCGGCGCAGCAGCTGCCTTCCGGCGACGTCAAGTACCACAACGGCTTCTCGTCCGACATCTCGACCCCTGGCGGGCCGGTGCACCTCTCGCTCGCGTTCAACCCCTCGCACCTCGAGATCGTCAACCCGGTGGTGGAGGGCTCGGTGCGCGCGCGCCAGCGCCGGCGCGACGACAAGACCGGCGACCAGGTGCTGCCGATCCTGGTGCATGGCGACGCCGCGTTCGCCGGGCAGGGCGTGGTGATGGAGACGCTCAACCTCTCCGGCACGCGCGGCTACGGCACCGGCGGCACGGTGCACATCATCGTCAACAACCAGATCGGCTTCACCACCTCCGACCCGCGCGACGCGCGCTCGACGCTCTACTGCACGGACGTGGCGAAGATGGTCGAGGCGCCGATCTTCCACGTGAACGGCGACGACCCCGAGGCGGTGCTGTTCGTCACGCAGCTCGCGCTCGACTTCAGGAACAAGTTCCACAAGGACGTGGTGATCGACATCGTCTGCTTCAGGAAGCTCGGCCACAACGAGCAGGACGAGCCGTTCATCACCCAGCCGCTGATGTACAAGAAGATCACGCAGCACCCCGGCACGCGCAAGCTCTACGCCGACCGGCTGGTGGCGCAGGGCGTGATGGGCGCCGAAGAGCCCGAGGCGATGATCAAGCAGTATCGCGAGACGCTCGATGCCGGGCAGCAGACGGTGAGCCCGGTGCTGTCCAACTTCAAGAGCAAGTTCGCCGTCGACTGGGCGCCGTTCCTCGGCGCGAAGTGGACCGACGCGGCCGACACCCACGTGCCGTTGAGCGAGCTGCAACGGCTGGCCGAGCCGCTGACCACGGTGCCGGAGGGCTTCAAGGTCCATCCGACCGTGCAGCGCGTGCTCGACGCGCGCAAGCAGATGGCGGCGGGCAAGCAGCCGGTCGACTGGGGCATGGCCGAGACGCTGGCCTACGCCTCGCTCCTCTCCAACGGCTACGACGTGCGCCTCTCGGGCCAGGATTCGGGCCGCGGCACCTTCGCGCACCGCCACGCGGTGCTGCACGACCAGGAGCGCGAGCGCTGGGACGAAGGCACCTACGTGCCGCTGCAGAACATCTCCAAGGACCAGGGCGACTTCGTGGTCATCGACTCGGTGCTGTCGGAGGAGGCGGTGCTCGGCTTCGAGTACGGCTTCTCCACCGCCGAGCCGAACGCGCTGGTCATCTGGGAAGCGCAGTTCGGCGACTTCGCCAACGGCGCCCAGGTCGTGATGGACCAGTTCATCTCCTCCGGCGAGACCAAGTGGGGCCGCGTCTGCGGCCTGGTGCAGTTCCTGCCGCACGGCTACGAAGGGCAGGGCCCCGAGCATTCCTCGGCGCGCCTCGAGAGATATCTGCAGCTGTGCGCCGAGCACAACATGCAGGTCTGCGTGCCTAGCAACGCGGCGCAGGTCTTCCACCTGCTGCGCCGGCAGATGCTGCGCCCGTTCCGCAAGCCGCTGGTGGTGATGACGCCGAAGTCGCTGCTGCGGAAGAAAGAGGCCGCCTCGCCGATCCAGGACCTGGCCAACGGCACCTTCCAGACGGTGATCCCGGACACCACCACGGTCGACGAGAAGGGCGTGAAGCGCGTCATCGCCTGCTGCGGCAAGGTGTACTACGACCTCGCCACCAAGCGCATCGAGATGCAGAAGAGCGACGTCGCCATCATCCGCGTCGAGCAGCTCTACCCCTTCCCGCACAAGCAGTTCGAGGCGGAGATGAAGCGCTATCCCAACGCGCACGAAGTCGTGTGGTGCCAGGAAGAGCCGCAGAACCAGGGCGCGTGGTACCAGACGGCGCACTACTTCCGCGAGAACATGCGCGACGACCAGAAGCTGTACTATGCCGGCCGGCCGCCTTCGGCCTCGCCGGCGACCGGCTACGTCGCGCAGCACAACGAGCGCCAGAAGGCGCTGGTGGAGCAGGCTTTCGGCAAATACAAGTAATAAATGGGGACAGACCCCATTTAACGTAGCTCCGCGAAGTTCCGTAAATGGGGTCTGTCCCCATTTATTACCCCGGCGAGTTACTCGCTGGTTTTTCGTTAACCCGGTGGAAGCTCAGCCGAAGCCGGGGAAAAACTGAACGGGAGCAGTGAATGGCGATCATCGAAGTCAAGGTGCCGCAGCTTTCCGAGTCCGTCGCCGAAGCGACGCTGCTCGACTGGCACAAGAAGGAAGGCGAGCCGGTCAGGCGCGACGAGAACCTGATCGACATCGAGACCGACAAGGTGGTGCTCGAGCTGCCGGCGCCCGCCGACGGCGTGCTGGTCCGGATCCTGAAGAAGGCGCGCGACTCGGTCGGCTCGGGCGATGTCATCGCCCAGATCGATACCGAAGCCAAGGCCGGCGCCGCGCCCGCGCCGGCGTCCAAGCCCGCGCCGGCCGCCCAGCCTGCCGCTCCGGCACAGAAGACAGTGATGCCCGCCGCGCAGAAGATCGCCTCGGAGCAGGGCGTCGACACCTCGAAGATCCAGGGTACCGGCCGCGACGGCCGCGTCACCAAGGGCGACGTTCTCGCCGCCTCCCAGAAAGCGGTTCCCCAGGAACCGAGGCCGGCGCTGCAGCAGCCCGCGCCGCCGGTCAACCTGGACCAGCTGCTATCCGGCCGTCCCGAGCAGCGCGTGCCGATGTCGCGCCTGCGCCAGCGCGTCGCCGAGCGCCTGGTGCAGTCGCAGTCGACCGCCGCGATCCTCACGACGTTCAACGA
>DASSPL010000247.1:0-9494 GCA_035699685.1 Burkholderiales bacterium
TACCGCGAGCCCGGCGTGCCGCTCGTCTGCCTGGAGACCGCGCTGCCGGTGAAGTTCGCCGAGACGATCCGCGAGGCGCTGGGGCGCGAGCCGGAGCGGCCGGCCGAGTTCATCGGGCTGGAGGAGCGCCCGCAGCGCGTCGCGGTGATCGAGCCGGACGTCGAGATGGTGAAGCGCCACATCGCCGCCGCCGCATGACCGCCGAGAAGAACGTTCTGGGCGGCGAGCTGCGGGCGTGCAGCTACGCGCCGCTCACTGGCTACTTCCGCGATGGCTGCTGCGCCACCCACGACCAGGACGGCGTCGCGCACCTGGTCTGCGTGCAGGTGACCGAAGACTTCCTCCAGTTCAGCGTCTCGCGCGGCAACGACCTCGTCACGCCGCGGCCGGAGATGCGCTTCCGCGGCCTCGCCCCCGGCGACCGCTGGTGCCTGCATGTTCTGCGCTGGATCGAGGCGTGGGAAGCCGGCAAGGCGCCGCGCGTGGTGCTCGAGGCGACGCACGAGAACGTGCTCAAGTACGCGCCGCTCTCGGCGCTCAAACGCTACGCGCTGGACCTGAATTGACGTAACTCAACGCGGCCAGGCGCCGCGCGGTTACATTGCGGCGATGGGCATGGTGTCGACGCTCGCCCGCGAAGGCACCCGGTGGCTGCTGAAAGGCTAGCTTGGTCGCTGGCGGCAGTCTTGGTCGCGTTTTCGTTAGCGGCTTGTTCATACGGAGCCGCAGCCTATTTTCAGATCCACAATGCGGCCGGATCCGCGCTGAAGACATTCGGCCTACTGAACGACGAGGTCGTTACTTGGTCGGATTTCTCGGCAATGAAGCAATGCAAGGAAGGCTCGGATCGGTTTCAGCACGACTACCAGTTTCGGGCTGACCCATCGATTACGCTGTCAGCCATACTCAACGCCAGCACAGATACGCTCGCGTTGAGCATCACGGAACTGGGGTCGCGGCAATTCAGTCCGAGGGCAGGACGGGTGTTAGCCGATGTGCACGGCCGGCTTAAGAGGAGGTTTGGGGATCCTGCCGTCGTCTTCATGGCTGACGAAAAGGCGCAGGTTGCGCTGATCAACGCACTGCGCGCGGACCCAAGCCGTCTTTATTTCTGTAGCCATTAAAGGCCGATTACGGGGATAGGGGCGCGCGGCCCCCCCGCACTGCATTGGACTATCCCGCGCGGCTGGTGGACACAGCGCTGAGACGCGAACGGTCGAGGATCGCGATCTCGCGCCGCTCGACGCAGATGATGCCGTCGGCGACGAACTGGTGCAGCAGCCGCGACAGCGTCTCCTTCTTCATGCCGAGGAGCGCCGCCACTACGGTTTTGCTCACCGGCAACTGGACCGTGGTGCTCGAGCCATTCTGCCGGGCGAGGGACTCGAGGTAGCCGGCGAGGCGCTGCGCGCCGCGCTGCGTGGTGGCGGCGGTGAGCTCCGCCAGGATGCCGTAAGAGCGCTCGGACAGCGCGAGCAGCAGGCGCTTGGCGAAACGGCGGTCCTGGTCGGCGAGTGCGAAGATGGCGCTCGAAGGGATGACGCAGAATTTCACGTCGGTGAGCGCGAACGCGTCGTACTGGCAGGGCTTGCCGAGGAGCGCCGTCGGCTCGCCGAAGCAGTCCGGCGCCGCGACGATGCGCAGGACGCGTTCTTCGCCATCGGGGCCGCGCAGCGAGAGCTTCACCGTGCCGGCCTGCAGCGCGAACACGCCCGGAAGCGGCGCGCGGTGCCGGGCGATCAGGTCGCCGCGGCGCGCGCTGTTCGCGGTGCTTGCCCGCTCGAGCTTGGCCGCGAGCGGCGCCGGCATGCCCCACAGTCCGGCGAGGCCCGCGGTGTCGCCGGCGACGCGCCTAGTCTGCCCCATCGTCGCAGCGTAGGCGCTTCGCGAGGCCGCGGTTTGATCCGCGTCAAATTATCTGAAGCTGGTCCAGAAGCCGTAGAGCACGAGGCACAGGATCGTCAGGCCGATGGTGAGGAGCACGATGCCGAGCACGCGCGAGCCGACGGTCATGGCCGGTGACGGCGCATCGACCAGGTGGTCCTTGAGCTTGCCGGTGCGCACCAGCTCCTGGTACTCGAGGGTGTGCTCCCGTGCGAACTCCTCCAGCGACACCGTGCCGGTGAACATCACGATGTCGGGCGGCGGCAGCTTGTCGGGCCTGAAATGGTTGTTGAAGAAGTGCACCGTGAACAGGAACAGGATGGCGAGGAATGCCTCCTCGCCGTGCGCCAGCATGCTCACGTTGAACATCCAGCCCGGCCAGACGGCCGCGGTGGCCTCCTTGAACCACAGCATCAGGCCGGTGCCGCCGACGATGAACAGGCCCCAGAACGGCGCCCAGTAGTCGAAGCGCTCCCAGTAGGTCCAGCGCCCGAACACCGGCCGCGGCCCCTGGCCGAAGAACCAGCGGAACATGGCGAGCGCGTCCTTGAGGTCCTGCGGCCCCGGTACGAGCGAGGTATGGCCGAACCAGTTGAACGTCCGCCACTTCGGCGCGAGCTTGACGGCGAAGTGGATGATCTGCGCGACGAAGATCGTCAGGATCAGCACGCCCGCGGCGCGGTGGATGATCGCGGCGTTCTGGGGCCCGCCGAGCAGCCGCATGAACCCGCTCGCCCATCCCGTGTGCGCATAGAGCGCGGCCATGCCGGTGATGGCGAGCGTCATGAGCGACAGGGCGAAGAACAGGTGGGCGATGCGCCACGGCAGGGCGAAGCGCCGATAGTGCTTGCCGCGCGCGTATTCGGGCAGCTCGGCGGTCGAGATGTGCTGGTAGTGCTTGCCGGTCTTGCGGTCCTGCCACTCGCGGTAGAACCACAGCGCGCAGTGCGTCCAGAAGAACAGGAACACGCCCGCGATGAGCGCCATCATGAACTTGGCCGTGTACCACATCGCCGGATAGCGCTCGCGGTCGTGGGTGTTGGCGTGCGGCTGGAAGGTGACGAAGCCCTTGGTGGCGTTGGCGTGGCACTTCTGGCAGGTCGCCAGACGGTTGTCCGGATGCACGGTCGATGCCGGATCGGAAACGCGCTTGATGTCGTGCTTGCCGTGGCAGTCGAAGCACATCGCCGTATACGTGTAGCCGAGCGAAGTGACCTGCCCGTGATAGGTGTCGCCATACGAGCGGAAGTTCTCGACGTGGCAGCCGCCGCAGCCCTCGCGGATGATGGCCAGCTTGCCGGCGTCCTTGTCCTTGCCGTCCGCGCGCGCGTGCGGGATGCCGGTGATGTTCTTGTGGCAGTCGAGGCAGGCGCGCGGCGCGTGCACGCTGGCGGCGAGCTGCTTCGCATCGACGTGCGGCTGGAAGCCCTCCTGGCCGTGGCAGGCGAGGCACGCGGCGTTCTCCGGATTTCCCTCCGCCTGCGGCGCCGGCGCCGCGGCAGCCGCCGCCACCGGCTTCGCGCCGAGCACCGCCTTCGCCATCGCGCGCAGATCCGCATCGGACGCGGCGATGGGCATCGGATGACCGCGGCCTTCCTTCAGCGCCGCGGCGAGCTTCGCTTCGGCCTGCGCGTCGCCGCGGTACTTGGCGGCGACCTCGCCGAAAGCCGGCCCGACCTTCCGCGCCTGCAGGTCGTGGCAGCCGAAGCAGCCGTTCGACTCGAGCACCGCCTGGGCGTGAGCCGAGCCGGCGGCGAGCGCCATCGTGCTGAAAATGAAAGCCAGGATTCTCATGCGCCGTTCCCCTTAGGCGTGCTTCTTATGGTGCCGCTACGCTATCGGCCCCACCGGCCGCAGAGTTGATCCACGTCAATCCCCGCTGGCGGCTTTTTGGCGACGCTCGCCTATGGCCAAGATCCTCATCCTCTACGCCACGGTCGAAGGCCAGACGGCGCGTATCGCCTCGCGCCTGGGCCAACACCTGCTCGCCGCCGGCCACTCCGTGCAGGCCGTGCAGGCGCATCCGGGCTCGCCGATTCCTTCGCTGGCTGCGTACGAGGCGGTGCTCGTCGGTGCCTCCGTGCACTATGGACACCATCCCGGGTTCCTCGCGGGCGCATTGAAGCGGCAACGCGACACGCTGCGCTCGCGTCCGTGCGCGTTCTTTTCCGTCAGCCTGAGCGCCGATGGACCGGGCGCCAAGCCCGAGGCGGCGGGGCGCTATGCGCGCACGTTCCTGCGCCGGATCGGCTGGCAGCCGCACCAGACCGCGACCTTCGGCGGCGCACTGCGCTACACACAGTACCCGGCCTGGAAGCGCTGGCTGGTCGGCCTTTTCGTGCGCGTCGCGGGCGGCGACACCGATCAGTCGCGCGACTACGAGTACACCGACTGGCGAGCGGTGGAGCAGTTTGCCCACGCCTTCGATCGGTCGCTGGTCAGGGCTTGAAAGCGAAGCTGGTCTCGAGGCGGCCGTCCTCGCCCGGACGGCGCACGCGCACGGTGATGGTGTAGGGCTCCTTGCCCTCCATGCGGAAGAAATTGCCGTAGCTCGGCGAGTTGTTGACCGTCACCGGCTGGAGCTTCTTCGTCTCGCCGCCGCTCACCGCATTCGCGGCGCGCGCCTCCACCTGGGCGTCCTTGATGAAGGCGTTCGAGGCGGCGTCGTGCACCGAGATGGTGAGGTAGTACTGCCCCTTGCCGCGCGGCCCCTTGGGCTCGACGGCGGCGAGCGCCGCCGGCGTGATGCCCATGTAGATGTCCAGGCCGCCGACCCGCTTGTGGTTCGCATCGCGCTGCGCCGAGGCAGTGTCGCGCGGCTTGAGCGAGGCGCCGGCCGGGTAGAACATGTAGAGGATTCCGGCGCGCAGCTCGGCATCGCTCAGCTCCGCCATGCCGCCCCGCGCCGGCATCTTGCCGTGGCCGCGGATCGCGGAGCGCACCGTGGCGTCCAGCCCCTGCTTGAGGCGCGGCGCCCACGCGGCGCGGTCGTCGATCTTCGGCGCGCCGTTCACCCCGCTCTCGTGGCACTTGTTGCACTGGGCTTCGTAGACCGCCTTGCCACTGCGCTCGGCGGGCTGCGCCGCCGCCAGGTCCGCCATTACCAGCGCGCCGGCCGCGATGATCGCGGCCGCGGTGAGCATCTGCTTCAGCATCGAGCCTCCCAAGCCGACATTATCCGGAATCATCGCCTGCCCCGGCCGCCGCCGCCGTTGATCCAGGTCAAGTCAGGCCCGCGCCAGGGCGGCGAGCCGCTGCGGGTCGAGGATGGCGATCTCGCGCCGGCCGACCGAGATCATGCCCTCGCTGCTGAGCTGGCGAAGCAGGCGGGACAGCGTTTCTTTCTTTACTCCCAGGCGCGAGGCGATGAGCGTCTTGCTCGCCGGCAGCTCGATGCGCAGCGGTCCCGGCGCGCTGTGGTCGGCGGCGAGCGAATCGAGGTACGCGGCAAGGCGCTGCGCACCGCTGTGGAGCGTCGCGGTGCGCACCTCGGTGAGCAGATCCACCGTGCGCCGCGCGAGCACCATCATGAGGTTGTGGGCGAAGCGCGCGTCGTGCTCCGCGAGCTCGAGGATCGGTGCGGTCGGCATCACCACCAGCTTGCATTCGCCCATGGTGAGCGCGTCGTAATCGGCCGGGCGGCCGAGCAGCGCGCTCGCCTCGCCGAAGGTCTGCCCGGCGGTGACCAGTCGCAGCACCCGCTGTTCGCCGTCCGCGCGGCCCAGCGAGAGCTTCACCGTGCCATAGGCCACCGCGAATATGCCGGGCAGGCGCGTGTGGCGCCGCACTACCGCCTCGCCGCGCGGCGGTTGCAGCGACCAGCAGCGCTCGGCAAGGGCGGCGGCACGCTGGGCGTCGACCCCCGCCAGCAGCGGCAGGTGGGCGACGACCCCGGCGACCAGGCGCCGGTCGCGGTGCAGGGACGAGGAACGCGCGGCAGACACGGCCCTATCGTTGCATGAACGCCGCGCAATCTGTTGACCCAAGTCAACAACTCAAGGGGGGTGCCGCCGCCTTTGACATAGATCAACCTGCGCGTGCTGCAATAAGCGCGCAATCAGCTCGCGCGTATCCGCGCCTGCGGACGCCGGAAAAGGGGAAGAACAATGAAGGTCGATCGCAAGTCGGGCCCAGTCCTGTCGGGGCTCCTGGCGTTGTTGTTCTCGCTCGCGTGGTTCGCGCTGCCCGCTTCGGCGCAGCCGCAGCCGCGCGCCCAGGAAGCCGAGATCTGTAAGGGCTGCCACGAGGACTACGTCCAGAGCTACCTCGCCACCAAGCACGGCGCGCACGGCAACGTGCAGGGCGCGACGTGCACCAGCTGCCACGGCGCGGGCGCGCTCGAGCATGCGAAACAGGGCGGCGGCAAGGGTGTCGCCGGCATCGTCGGCTTCAACAACAAGGCCATCCCGGCGGACCAGAAGTCGAACACCTGCATGAGCTGCCACGGCGGCAACCGTCACCTCGCGTTCTGGAGCGCCGGCGCGCACCGCAAGAACGACGTCGCGTGCAGCGACTGCCACAGCCTGCACGGCAAGCCGGGGCCGGGCGCGACGATCGCGCTGAAGAAGCCCAACCCGACGGTCAGCTACCTGCAGACCACCGAGCGTCAGCTCGAGTACGAGACCTGCACCGGCTGCCACAAGCAGATCCGCTCGCAGCTGCTGAAGCCCTCGCACCATCCGATCATCGAGGGCAAGGTGACGTGCAGCGACTGCCACAACCCGCACGGCGCGCTCTCCAAGCAGATGGTCAAGGCCGAGTCGATCCCGCAGCTGTGCACCAGCTGCCACGCGGAGAAGCGCGGGCCGTTCGTCTGGGGCCATCCGCCCGTGGAGGAGAACTGCCTCACCTGCCACAACTCGCACGGCTCCAACCACTACCGCCTGCTCGCCGAGAAGGCGCCCAACGTGTGCCAGGACTGCCACGACGCCTCGCGCCACCCCGGCAGCATCTACGACGCGAGCGGCGGCTGGGGCGCGGCGAGCCCGAATACGCGGCTCATCGCCCGCGGCTGCGTCAACTGCCACTACCACGTGCACGGCAGCAATGCGCCCGCCATGCGCGGCAAGTTCTTCCTGCGCTAGGGGAGTGAACAACAAATGAAACGCAAACTGATATCCGTCCTGGTCGCAGGCGCCTTCCTGCCTGCGTTCGCGCAAGCGCAGGAGCCCGAGCGCGGCTGGTCCGGCTCGCTCAGCGTCGGCGCGCGCAACGTCGCGCATAGCGCCAACGACCCGTCCAAGCTGAACGAGTATCGCCACCTCGAAGACGGCCTGACTCCGGTGCTCGGCTTCGAGCTCGGCCGACGCGGCGACAGCGACTACCTCAACGCCTTCGGCGAGAACCTCGGCCGCGACGACCAGTACCTCAACCTCACCGGCGGGCGCTACGGCTCGTACCGCTACCGGCTGTACATGGACGAGCTGCGGCACAACTTCGGCACCGGGCCCGGCGCGCGCACGCCCTTCAACGGCGCCGGCGGCTCGACCCTGACCGGCACGTTCCCCAACCTCAATCCGGCGACCTGGAACACCTTCGACCACAGCTATCGCCGCCGCGACCTCGGCGGGGCGTTCGAATTGCAGATGCTTTCGCCCTGGTACGTGCGCCTCGACGCGAACGAGGTCAAGCGCGAGGGCATGAACGTGTTCGCCGGCTCCAAGACCACCAGCCCCGGCGGCGGCTTCTTCGACCTGCCCACGCCGATCGACTACACCACGCGCAACTACACGGCGGAGCTCGGGCACGCCACGCGCGCCAGCCACTTCGCCGTCAGCGTTCATCACAGCACCTTCGGCAACGGCCTCGAGGAGCTGCGCTGGCAGAACGACGGCTTCGGCAACGGGCTCGACCGCACGATGCTGCCGCCGGACAACAGCCTCACGCGCTTCGCCGTGAACGGCAACCTGCGCCGCCTGCCGATGGACTCGGTCCTGGCGGGTCGCGTCACCTACAGCCGGCTGTACAACGACGTGAGCATGCCGGGGACGCAGCTTTCCACCGGCGGCACCTTCCCGGCCACCAACCCGAGCGACGGCAACTTCCGCGGCGACATCGCCAAGACCACCGCGTCGCTGTCGCTCGCCTCGAGCCTCAGGCCGAACCTGGATTCCAAGCTCTACTTCAACTATCTGCGCGACAAGAACCGCTCGAGCGACATCACCTTCAGTCCGCCGGTCGGCAGCGGCCTGCGCACCGGGTCGACCAACCCGCTGGTCGACTGCGCCAACGTCGCCGCCGCGGTGTGCGAGCCTCACAAGTTCGAGTACAGCAAGAAGAACGTGGGGGCCGAGCTCGGCTACCGGATGAGCCGCGCGAACAAGCTGTCGGGCGGCGTCGACTACACCAAGACCGACCGCGACCGCGCCGATTTCGCGCACACGCGCGAGCTGAAGCTCTTCACCGGGCTCAAGAACACGTCGATCGACTGGCTCACCACGCGGGTGCGCTACCAGTTCACCAACCGCCAGTCGGACTTCGAGCCGCACCTCGACGTGCTGCTCGCCAACCCGATGGACTTCTTCGTGCGCCGCTTCGACGCCTCGGACCTGCACCAGCACCTGGTGAAGCTGGGCGCCGATGCCACGCTTGGCGCGTTCGACGTCGGCGTCGAGGTGCTGCTGAAGAAGAACGACTACCGCAACGTGCCGCTCGGCCGCACCTCCGACGACCGCCAGGAGTTCTATGGCCAGGTCGGCTGGGGCTCGCCCGAGCGGTTGCGCCTGCTCGTGTTCGGCGACCTCGAGTATGTCAGCTTCGACTCGAACCATCGCGTCGGCACGCTCGACCCGAACCCGGCGTCCGGCCCGCTCGGCGCCGCCGGCACCGCGACCTACAACTGGCAGGCCAAGAACCAGGATACGTCCTGGCAGGTGGGCATCGGCGCCGACTGGATGGCGCGGCCGCGGCTCAAGCTGAACACGTCGCTCATCTACGCCAAGACCAACGGCGAGGTGGACTTCGCCGCCCAGCCGCCGGCCGGCACCGTGGTTTCCACCCAGCCGATCCGCAACGTGGACAACACGAAGCGCATCTCGCTGGTGGTGCGCGGGACCTACGACGTCAGCAAGCGAATGGAGCTCACCGCCGGGTACTCGCACGAGCGCTATTCGTACAGCGACATCGGCTATGACGGCTTCCGCTACGTCGCCGGCGCCGGGGCGAGCGCGTCGTACATGACCGGGGAGTTCGCCTTCCAGAACTACAGCGCCAACATCGTCTACGGGGTCGCCAAGTACAAGTTCTAGTAAACCACTGAGACGGGATGCGCGTTATATTCGATATATCCCCAGCCACCCTAGGACGACGAATGAAAAAATTACTCATCGCCGCGGCCGCCGCGGCCGGACTTGCCAGCGGCGCCGTGCTCGCGCAGGCCGACGTGCTGAAGGCGCAGGGCTGCCTCGGCTGCCACGACATGGAGAAGAAGAAGGTCGGCCCGTCGTTCAAGGACGTCACCGCCAAGTACAAGGGCGACAAGTCCAAGGCCGGCGACATCGTCAGCAAGATGAAGGACGGCAAGGGCCATCCCAAGGTCTCGAAGTCCGACTCCGACCTGAAGGCCGCCGTTGAAGCGGCGCTGAGCGTCAAGTAGCGGCTTCTTCCGGCTC
>DASSPL010000248.1:0-18795 GCA_035699685.1 Burkholderiales bacterium
CTGGCTGAATCCCTCGATCGCGCGCGGCGTGATGGAGCGCACCGACGTCCCGGTGACCGTCCTCGCGCGCGGCCACGTCGGCGCCCTGCAGCGCTACGGCGTTCCCGCCGGCGTCGCCGGCGTCGCCGCCATCCTCTGGGCGGTCGAATAACGCCAGCGCGAGCGACTCAGTTTCGAATCAGGTCCGAGGCCATCAGCTCCGGCTCGATGCCCTCGGCCTCTTGCGCAGAGTAATTCAGCTCGATCTTGATGCCGTTCGGGTCGTAGAGAAAGAGCTGGAACAGCGCCTGGCCGTTGGCACGCCGCTGGCTGAACGGCACCTTCTCCTTCCTGAGATGCGTCAGCATCTGGCGCAGGCCGGTGGCGCGGAACGCGATGTGGTCGAGCGCGCCGGTGCCCTCCTCCGACTTCTGCGAGGTGCGGCCGAGATACTTCCTCTGGATCTCGTTCGCCCCCTTCGCGCTTGGGCCGATGTGCACGATGTCGATGTTGTCGACGTACATCCAGTGCACCGGGAAGCCGAAGTCGGGATGCGGCCCGGGCTTCATGCCAAGCACTCGCGCATACCAGTCGCGCGTCGCGTCGATGTCGTCGGCGGCGACGAGGAAGTGCTCAATGTGCGAGATGGGCATGCACTAATATACCGATGGATATCGCCGCCGACGAGCATGCGCGGATCGCGCGGCGGCCGGGGGCCCCGGGGGCTGCTCGCGCGTGCCGCCGATGGCGGAACGGCGCTCCTTCCGGTCTTTCTTCTCCTCTTCCTTCTGCTGCTCCTTCTCGGCCTGCTGGGCCTGCTCGACCTTGGCCTTCTCCTGCGCCTTCGCCTGCTGCGCCTTCGGCGCCCTGGTTTCCTTCGTCGCGCTGGCGATGAGCTGCGCGCACGGGCTGTCCTTGTCCTTGCCTTCCTTGACGAGCGGAAGCACCGCGAGCAGCGGGCTCAGCGCGCCCATCACCACGGCGGTGACGCCCTTGCGGCCGACGCGGTTCCAGTCGGGCGCCACCTTCGGCTCGCCGAAGGTGCCGCGGATGAAGAGCGGGCTGTTGAGGGAGGCGATGCTGCGGTCCTTCGGCTCCGGATTGAGCTTGAGGTCCATCTCCTCGCTCTTCAGGTTGATCGTGCCGTCGCCGCCGACGTTCACCACCTGCGTGTCGAAGACGAAGGCGTTGGTCTTCATCAGGCCGTCCTTCACGCCGAAGTCGGCGATCGCGCAGCGGATCTCGACCGGCTCGTCGCCCTGCAGCTTGGCCTTGGCCGCGCCCCACAGGTCGAGCGCCACCAGGTTCATCATGAACCGGCTGATCTTGCCGCCGTCGAGGAACAGTCCCACCTTGCCGTTCGACGTGCCGAGGATCTGACCGACGGAGTCGCCGCGGCCGGCGAGCTCGACCAGGCCGTTGATGTCGCCGATCGAGGCCTGGTTCTCCTTCATCGTCGGGAAGAGCTTCGAGAGCTGCAGGTCCTTCACGCGCAGCGTGGTGGTGCCGGCGATGGGGCTCTTCTGCCCGTCCATCTTGATCTGGCCGGCGATCTGCCCGCCGGCGATGCCGATGTTGAAGGGATCGAGCGTCAGCACCTTGTCGCGCATCTGGATGCGCGTGGAGAGGTTGTCGAGCGGCAGCGCCTTCGGGCGGCGGATGCTGCCGGCCTTGATGCGCACGTCGGCGTCGATCGAGTCCCAGCGATCGGAATCGAACGGCATGTCGGGCAGCACGCCCGACTCCTTCGGCTGGTCGGTGCCGACCAGCGGCCCCAGGTCGGCGAGGTTCAGCACCTTGGAGGTCAGCTCGCCGTGCATGAAGGCGCGCTTGCCGCCGAGGTCGAACTGCAGCGTGCCGGCAATGTCGCTCTCCCCCACCTTGCCGGTGAATTTCTCGTAGCGGATCATGTTGTCGCCGCGCACCAGGCGCCCGCGCGTGGTGTACGGGCTGGTCTCGGGGAAGGCGAGGCCGATCACGTCGTAGAGCTCGGACATGGTGCGGCCCTTGAGCTCGATCTGGAGGTCGAGCGCCGAGAGCTGCGCGACGTTGGTCAGCGTTCCCTTGGCCTTGATGGCGGTCTCGCCGACCTTGGCCGTCGCATCGATCGGGAACGGCGTGTCGACGTCCTTCAGGCCGAGCACGTGGCCGGCGGTGCCCTCGAGGGTCGCCGGCATGCCGTGGTAGGTGCCCTTGGATTTGACGTTGACGCCGTCTTCGGTGGTGGAGAGCTCGGACTGCAGCGAGATGTCGCGCCCGGCGTCGTCGTACTTGAGCTGCCCGTGGTCGAGCGTCAGCTGCTGCACCGCGATCCGCGAGCCCTGGCCTTCCTTCTGCTGGTCGCGCTCCATGAGCCAGTTCTTGCGGCCTTCCTCGTCGATCTCGAGGTTGACGATCGGCCGCTCGAGATGCACTTCCGGCAGCACCACCCGGCCGATCAGGAGCGGCAGGACCTTGACGCTCAGTTCGACGGCGTCCGCCTGGAACATGTAGTCCTCGGTCGCCCAGTCCGGGTTCGCCCAGCTCACCTTTTCGGCGCGAAAGCGCGGGTGCAGCCAGGACCAGACGGCGCGGAAGTCGCCTTCGATCAGGAGCTCGCGGCCGGTGGCGTTAGTGACTGCCTTCGTGACCGGGCCTTTCAGCGTGCCGAGCCCGAACGTCACGAAGAGGACGAGCACCAGCAGCAGGGCGAGGACGGCGCCGGCGGTCCACTTCAGAACGCGCATGGTGGGTAGGATCAAGCAAAGTGTGATCCCGTTCCGCCTCGCCGCCATCGGCCGGCAGGCCTGTCGCCGAAAAACTACTCAGACCCGCTCGGCGAGCCGCTCCCTCACCTTGCCGATCCAGTCCTGGCACCACTCGAGCGCCGTCTCCTCCGGCAGCACGCCGCTGGAGGCGTCGTGCATGTGCCGCTCGCCGATGCGCTGCGCGCCGAGCCCGGCCAGCACCTCGTCGAACCGCTTGCCGCCGAAGTTGAAGGTCTCGGCATAGGTGCGATCGCCCAGGCCGAAGACGCCGTAGAGCACCTTGGACAGGTCCGGCCGCTTGCTCTGCAGGTCCTCGTAGAGCGCGCGCGCGTTGTCCGGCACGTCGCCCTGGCCGTAGGTGGAGGTGCAGACGAGGAATACGCCTTCCCGCTTGAACACCGAGCTGTCGAGCCCGTCCATCAGCAGCGCCTCGACCTGCGTCTGGTCGTCGCCCAGGGCGAGCTCCATTTCCTGCGCGCACAGCTGCGCCGTGCCGGTCATCGTGCCGATCAGGATCGTGATGCGCATTGACGCGAAAATATATTGCAGCCTACAATTGCGGTCAAGCATTATATTGCAATGAACGCCCCGCTCTCCCATCCGCAGCAGGAGGCCGCCTACCTCGCCCAGGTGGGCGAGCGCGTGCGCTCGTGGCGCACGCAGCATGGCATGAGCCGCAAGACGCTGTCGCAGGCCTCCGGCGTGTCGGAGCGCTACCTCGCGCAGCTCGAGGCGGGCGAGGGAAACATCTCGATCCTGCTCCTGCGCAAGGTGGCGCGCGCGATGGGCGTGCCCGTCGAGCAGCTGGCGCGCGAGGAGGAGGCGCCGGCGCGGCCGATCGCGCTCCTCGGCCTGCGCGGCGCGGGCAAGTCGACGCTCGGCCAGAAGCTCGCGCAGGCGCTGCGCCTGCCGTTCATCGAGCTCGACCGCGAGGTCGAGAAGGAAGCCGGCGCCGAGCTGGGCGAGGTGTTCGCCATGTACGGCCAGGACGCGTTCCGCCGCTTCGAGCGGCGCGCGCTGGAGCGCGTGCTGGACGACAACGACCGCGCGGTGATCGCCACCGGCGGCAGCCTCGTCACGGACAAGTCGACCTATGAGCTCCTGCTGCAGCGCTGCCGCTGCGTCTGGCTGAGGGCCGCGCCGGAGGAACACATGCAACGAGTCATCGCGCAAGGCGACATGCGCCCGTTCAAAGGGCGCTCTGCGGCGCTCGACGAGATCCGCACCCTGCTCTCCGAACGCGAGCGCCTCTACGGCCGCGCCGACGCCACGGTGGACACCACCGGCAGGTCGGTGCGACAAAGCCTTGCCGATTTGAGACGAGTCCTCTCATGAATCCCGTCAGCTTCGAAACCTCCCCCGAGCGCTACAACCACTGGAAGCTCACCTTCGACGGCGCGATCGCCACGCTCGCGCTCGACGTCGCCGAGGACAAGGGCATCGCCGCTGGCTACAAGCTCAAGCTCAACAGCTACGACCTCGGCGTCGACATCGAGCTGCACGACGCGCTGAACCGCATCCGCTTCGAGCATCCCGAGGTCAAGGCGGTCGTGCTGACCAGCGGCAAGAGCCGCATGTTCTGCTCGGGCGCCAACATCTACATGCTCGGCACCTCGAGCCACGCGTGGAAGGTGAACTTCTGCAAGTTCACCAACGAGACGAGGAACGGCATCGAGGACGCGAGCCGGCACTCGGGGCTCAAGTTCCTCGCCGCGCTGAACGGCACGTGCGCCGGCGGCGGCTACGAGCTCGCGCTCGCCTGCGACGAGATCGCGATGGTCGACGACCGCTCGAGCACGGTTTCCCTGCCCGAGGTGCCGCTGCTCGGCGTGCTGCCCGGCACCGGCGGCCTGACGCGGCTGGTCGACAAGCGCAAGGTGCGCCGCGACCTCGCCGACCTCTTCTGCACCACCGCCGAGGGCGTGCGCGCCGACCGCGCCAGGGAATGGGGCCTGGTCGACCATCTCGCCAAGCCGCAGGACTTCAACGCCATGGTGCGCAAGCAGGCGCTCAAGCTCGCCATGCAGTCCAACCGGCCGGACGCCGTCGGCGTGAAGCTCATGCCGCTCGGCGACAACCGCATCGTCGAGGTCGAGGTCGACAAGGAGCGCCGCGTCGCCACCCTCACCGTCCTCGGGCCGACCAACGAGACGGCCAAGGCCGAGCGCAGCTCGGACTGGTACCCGCTGCGCCTCGCGCGCGAGCTCGACCGCGCGCTGCTCGACCTCAGGCACAACCACCTCGACGTCGGCCTGTGGATCTTCAAGACCAAGGGCGATCCCGAGGCGGCGATCAAGCTCGACGGCTTCCTCAACGCCACCACCGAGGACTGGTTCGTGCGCGAGACCATCGGCTACCTGCGCCGCACGCTCTCGCGCCTCGACGTCTCCTCGCGCTCCATCTTCGCCATCGTCGAGCCGGGCTCCTGCTTCGCCGGCACGCTGATGGAGCTCGCGCTCGCCGCCGACCGCAGCTTCATGCTCGACACCGACGGCGCGAAAATCGCGCTCACGCACCTCAACTACGGCACCTACCCGATGGCGAACGGCCTCTCGCGCCTTGCCACGCGATTCGGCGGCCAGGCGCCCGAAATCGCGCGCAACGAGCTGTTCGACGCGGCGCGCGCGCGCGAATTCGGCCTGGTCACCTCCACCCCGGACGACATCGACTGGGAAGAGGAGATCCGCCTCGCCGTCGAGGAGCGCGCCAGCCTCTCGCCCGACGCGCTCACCGGCATGGAGGCGAGCCTGCGCTTCGCCGGCTCGGAGACCATGCTGACCCGCATCTTCGGCCGCCTCACCGCCTGGCAGAACTGGATCTTCAACCGCCCCAACGCCGTCGGCGAGCAGGGCGCGCTCAAGGTCTACGGCACCGGCGCCAAGGCCAAATTCAACTGGGAGCGCGTGTAAAGACTAATTGGGGTCAGATCAACATTTCATTTCCGTAATGTTCATCTGACCCCATTTCTTTGAGAAAGCCATGAGCAACATAAATTACGCAGACAAGATCCCCAACAACGTCAACCTGCAGAACGACCGCACGCTGCAGCGCGCCCTCGAGCACTGGCAGCCGCACTTCCTGCAGTGGTGGCACGAGATGGGGCCGACGGACTTCGAGAAGGCGGACGTTTACCTGCGCACCGCGATCTCGGTCGACGCGCAGGGCTGGGCGCACTACGGCACGACGAGGATGCCCGACTACCGCTGGGGCATCTTCCTCGCCGATCCGGTGGCTGACCGCAAGATCGGCTTCGGCGACCAGATGGGCCACCCGGTGTGGCAGCAGGTGCCGGGCGAATACCGCTCCACGCTGCGCCGCCTGATCGTCACGCAGGGCGATACCGAGCCGGCGTCGGTCGAGCAGCAGCGCATGCTCGGCCACACCTGCCCCTCGCTCTACGACCTGCGCAACCTCTTCCAGGTGAACGTCGAGGAAGGCCGCCACCTGTGGGCGATGGTGTACCTCCTCCATGCCTACTTCGGCCGCGACGGCCGCGAGGAAGCCGAGGAGCTGCTCGCGCGCCACTCCGGCGACGCGAACAAGCCGCGCATCCTCTCCACCTTCAACGAGCCGATGACCGACTGGCTGTCGTTCTTCTGCTTCACCTATTTCACCGACCGCGACGGCAAGTACCAGCTGAAGAGCTTCGCCGAGAGCGCCTTCGATCCCCTGTCGCGCACCTGCCGCTTCATGCTGACCGAGGAGGCGCACCACATGTTCGTCGGCGAGACCGGCCTCAGCCGGGTGGTGCGGCGCACGCTCGAGGTGATGAAGGAGCTCGGCACCGACGACCCGAAGCGAATCCGCGCGCACGGCGCCATCGACCTGCCGACGGTGCAGAAATACCTCAACTTCTGGTGCTCGAGCTCGCTCGACCTCTTCGGCTCGGAGATCTCGTCCAACTCCGCGGCCAACTTCGCGAGCGGCATGAAGGGCCGCCCCGACGAATCGACGTACGAAGACCACGTGCTGCGCGACAAGACCATGAAGCTCGCCACCCCCGAGGGCGAGCAGGAAGTGCCGCTGCTCAACGCCCTGAACGAGGTCATGCGCGAGTCGTACCTCAAGGATTGCGAGATCGGCCTCAAGCGCTGGAACCGCCTGATCGAGCGCGCCGGGCACGGCTTCCGGCTGACGCTCCCCTCCTCGCGCTTCCGCCGCTCGATCGGCCCGTGGGCCGGCGTGCCGGTCGACCCCACCGGCAGGATGGTGACGCGCGAGGAATACGAGAAGCACCTGACGGAATGGATCCCGTCCGAGTCCGACAGGGCATTCGTGCATTCGCTGATGCAGCGCGTGGTCGAGCCGGGCAAGATGGCCGCCTGGATCGCGCCGCCCGAGCGCGGCATCAACAGCCTGCCGGTGGAATACGAGTACGTGAAGCTGCACTGATGCGGTTGCGCACCGCCATCCTGCTTCTCATCGCGCTCCTCATCATCGGCGCGGGGGCGGGATTGTGGTGGCTGTACGCCTCGCGCGACGCGCTGATCAAGCGGGCCATCGAGCACTTCGGCCCGGACCTGACCGGCGTGAGCGTCAGGGTGAAGGCGGTCAAGTTCGAGCCGATCGACGGCAGCGGCGCCATCACCGGCCTCGAGGTCGGCAACCCGCCGGGCTTTTCCACGGCGAAGGCCCTCACGCTCGGCGAGATCCGGCTGGCGGTCGATCCGGCGACGCTCACCTCCGACGTCGTGCGCATCAAGGAGCTGACCATCGACGCGCCGAACCTCACCTACGAGCGCGGCGCGAAGGGCGACAACCTGACCACCATCCAGAAGCACATCGAGTCGCGGCTGCCGAAGTCGAAAGGCGGCGACGGCAGCCAGAGCCGCGACGCGCCGCAGCGCAAGTTCATCGTCGACCGCGTGGTGGTGAAGAACGGCAAGGTGAACTACGGCAGCGCCGTCAGCCTCGGCATGCCCGACATCCAGCTGCGCGACCTCGGCAAGAAGGCGAACGGCGCGACCGCGGCCGAGCTGGTGGACGAGGTCTGGGGGCAGATGACCCGCGCCGCCATGAACCGCGCGCCCGCGGCGGTCGAAGGCCTGCGGGACCGGATCAAGGGCCTGATCAAGTGAACGACTCCGAACTGAACGACTTCCTGAACCGCATGCTGGAAGCCGAGCGCGCCGGCGCCAAGGCGCTGGTGGTGTTCATGGATGACTGGCCGCGCCACGGTGCCGAGTGGGCCGCGCTGCGCCGGATCCACGAGGACGAGGCCCACAACTGCTCGCTCATTGGCGCCGAGCTGAAGAGGCGCGGCCGGGACTACAGCCACGCCACCGGCGAGTTCTACGGCAAGGCGATCTCAGTCAAGGGCGGGCGCGAGCGCATCCTGTTTCTCGCGAAGGGCCTGCGCTGGGCGATCCGCCAGTTCGAACAGGCCCTGCCGCGCATCGCCGACCCCGAAGTGAAGAAGCTGTTCGAGGGGATGCGCGAGCGCCACCTACGCAGCGTTGCGGCCTGCGAGGCCGTCGGAGCGGGGCTCCGCTAGGTAGGCGTCGGCGACCGGCCGCAGGATCCTGCGGTTCCTGAACGCATCGAGGATGGCGCGATTCACTTCGCCGCCGGCGGCGCCATAGTCCACCACGGAGACCCACGGCGCGGCGCTCAAGGTCACGCTCGAGTCGCTCAGCTTGGCAATGCCCACGCCGGGCGCCGGGTCCTTCAGCACGCGCGCATTGGCGCGCAGCACCGCACGCACCGTGTCGAGCGCTTCGTCGACGTCGCGCTCGATCGGCACCGTGACTTCGATGGCGAGCTGACGGATGCGGCCGTAGTTGTGCAGGATCTCGCCGACGATCTTGCGGTTGGGAATGACCACGCGCGAGAGGTCGGCGTGGCCGAGGGTCGTGGTGGAGAGCCGGATCTCGAGCACCTCGCCCTGCACGCCGACGATGGAGACGTAGTCGCCGACGCGGAACGGCTTCGTGAAGATGATCATCAGCCCCGCGGCGAAGTTGCCGAGCACGCCCTGCAGGGCGAGCGCGATGGCGGCGCCGGCCACGCCGAGGCCGGCGATCAGCGGCAGCAGCTCCACGCCCAGGTTCTGCAGCGCCATGATGGCGAACAGGCCGAAGACCAGCAGCCGCGTGATGCTCTCGATCAGCGCGCGCACCGGGATCTCGAGGTCATAGCGCTGCAGGCTGCGGCTCGTGACGCGGGCGGCCCAGCGCCCGGCGAAGTAGCCGGCGGCGAGCAGGACGATGGCGACGAGTACCTTGGGTCCGTACGCCATCGTGTAGGCGAGAAGTTGTTCTTGCATGGTCGCTCCCTTCAGTTTGGCCGAGATTACAGGGGACACCCGGTCCCTGCCACCCCGCGGGTCACGCCATATGCCGCGTTCGTCGGCGCGATTGCGTACCGGGTACGGAATTACCTCGGGCGGTCGCCTTCGAGGGTTATCCGGTGCATCACACGCCGGTAGCCGTGGTAGTCGTTCACCGGGTTGTGCTGCGCGCAGCGGTTGTCCCACAGCGCGAGCGAGCCGACCTGCCAGACGAAGCGGCAGGTGAATTCGGGCTTCACCTGGTGCTGGAACAGGAACTCCAGCAGCGGTGCGCTCTCCTTCTCGGTCATGTCCTTGAAACGGGCGGTGTGCGCGAAATTCACGTAGAGCGCCTTGCGCCCGGTCTCCGGATGGGTGCGCACCACCGGATGCTCGGCCGAGAGCTCCTTGCCGGCCTTGTCGCTGCCGTCGGTCTTCAGACGGTCCTCGCGCGTGCGCGTGACGTCGGCTTTGGCCGAGGAGTTGACCGCCACCAGCGGCTCGAGCAGCCGCTTCATCCCGTCCGACAGCGCCTCGTACGCGGCGTACATGTTGGAGAAGAGGGTGTCGCCGCCGTAAGGCGGGATCTCGAGCGCATAGAGCATCGACGCCATCGGCGGCACCTCGAGGTACGCGGTGTCGGAATGCCACACGCCGCCGAAATTGACCTTCTCGTGCTCGAGCTTCTTCACCTCGATGATCTCGGCAAAGCCGGGGATGCCCTTCACGAACGGGTACTCGATCGGCTTGCCGATGCGCTTGGCGAAGGCCATGAACTGCGCCGGCTCGAGCTGCTGGTCGCGGAAGAACACCACCAGGTGCTCGAGCCACGCCTGGCGGATCGCGCGTGTCTGCGCCTCGTCCAGCTTCCTGAGATCCACCCCGCTGATCTCGGCGCCCAGCGCCCCGGCGATGCGCCTCACGTTCATCCGAGCCATGCTCCTTCGCTTTTCAGACGATCCTGCAACACCTGCACGTCGAGCCGCCTCGGCGGGATACCGGCCTTCAACGCCAGGTGAGCGGCGCTGCCCGCCGCCTGCCCCATGACGAAGCAGGGACCCGACACACGCGCCGCCGATTGTCCGCCATGCGTCATGGATGCGCAGCGGCCGGCCACCAGGAGATTGTCCACGCCCACGGGCAGGATCATCCGGTAAGGCAGCTGGTTGTAGCCGCGCTCGTTTCGCTGGAAGCGGAAGTCCACGCTGCCGGCGACGTGGTCCTCGACCGGCCAGCCGTTGACGCCGATCGCGTCGCGGAAGTCCGCGCAGCCGAGGACGTCATCCTCGGTGAGCAGGTATTCGCCCTTCACCCGCCGCGTCTCGCGGATGCCGATCTGCGGCGCGATGTCGGCGATGTAGGCGCGCTCGAAGCCGGGCGTGGACTCGCGGATGAACTGGAAGGTGTCCCAGACCTGCCGGCGCCCTTCCCTTTCACCCCAGGAAAGCTGGCGCGCGTCGATGCCGCTCACCGCCGTGCCGTCGGGATTGCGGATCTGCGTGAGGTTCGCGCGCCATTCGACCGGATTGGGCTGCGGGCGCACGATCGGCTTCCTGCGCGGAAACCGCCTGCCCTTCGCCTCGGCCTCCTCCATGAGCTGCGGGATGCGCTCCCAGGCGTTGCCGGCCTTCTGCGGGTCGACGCCGCCGATGCGGTACATGGTCGACGGATAGAGCATGCCGCCGCGGCCGTCGCCGACCTCGTACGGCGCGCCGGCCCATGCCGCCAGATCGCCGTCGCCCGAGCAGTCGATGAAGATGCGCCCGCGGATCGCGCCGCGGCCGGACTTGGTCTCCACCAGGAGGTGCTCGCCATCGAAGCCGACGGCGAGCGCATGGAACAGGATGTCGACCTTGTCCAGGATCTGGTCGGCGACCAGCTTGTAGGCCGAAACGTCGTACGCCTGCGCCTGGATGCGGCCGCCAAAGAGCATGTGCGGTGCGCTCAGCGCCCCCATCGCTTTGAGCCTCTGGAGAATCTCGTCGGCGATGCCATGCACCACCTGGCGATGCTCGCCGTGCACCTTGCCGTGCAGCCCGCAGAAATTCGCCAGCCCCGCCGCCGTCCCAGCCCCGCCGAGGAACCCGTAGCGCTCCACCAGCATCGTGGAACGCCCGGCCCGGCTCGCGGCCGCCGCCGCCGCGATGCCGGCGGGACCGCCGCCGAGGACGATGACTTCGCCCTCGGCCAGCAGCGGCGTCTCGCGTCGCGGCTCCGTAACGACCATAGAATTCCATTATGCAATCGAAGCTGAGGCTCGCTCCGCCCACGGTCAACGTGGAGCGCAAGGGCGCCATCACCTATCTGCGCGCGCCGCAGAGGCTCGGGCCCTACGCACGCTGCGTCACGGAATGGCTGGTGCAGTGGTCCGACCGCACCCCTGAGCGCATCTTCCTCGCCGAGCGCAAGGGCGAGGCCTGGCGGCGCGTGAGCTACCGCGAGACCTACGGCGCGGTGCGCCGCATCGGCCAGGCGCTGCTCGACCGCGGCCTGGGGCCGGAGCGGCCGGTAGCGATCCTCTCCGACAACAGCGTCGACCATGCGCTGCTCGCCCTCGGAGCGATGCACGTCGGCGTGCCGGTGGCGCCGGTGTCGCCGGCGTATTCGCTGATGTCGAAGGACTTCGGCAAGCTGAAGTACATCTTCGAGCTGCTGCAGCCCGGGCTGGTATGGACGGCGGATGCCAAGCGCTTCGAGCCGGCGCTCGCCGCGGTCGGCGCGAAATCGACGCCGGTCGAGGAGCTCCTGGAGGTAACGCCGGGCTCGACCCAGGAGCGCGAGCACGCCAAGGTCGGGCCGCGGACGGTGGCGAAGATCCTCTTCACCTCCGGCTCGACCGGCATCCCGAAGGGCGTGATCAACACGCAGGCGATGCTCTGCGCCAACCAGCAGCAGCTCGCGCAGGCCTGGCCGTTCGTCGAGGACCGGCCGCCGGTGGTGGTCGACTGGCTGCCCTGGAACCACACCTTCGGCGGCAACCACAACTTCAACCTGGTGCTGCGGAACGGCGGCACGCTGTACGTGGATACCGGCAAGCCGGTGCCCGGGCTGGTCGAGACCACGGTGAAGAACCTGGCCGAGATCTCGCCGACGATGTACTTCAACGTGCCGCGCGGCTACGACCTGCTGCTGCCTTTCCTCGAGAAGGACGAGAACCTGCGGCGGAACTTCTTCCGCGAGCTGGACGTGCTGTTCTATGCCGCGGCCGCGCTGCCGCAGAACCTGTGGGACCGGCTGAAGGCTTTGGGCGGCGAGCGCCTCGCCATGCTCTCGGCCTGGGGCTCCACCGAGACCTCGCCGCTCGCCACCTCGGTGCACTTCCACATGGAGCGGCCGGGCGTGATCGGGCTGCCGGTGGCGGATTGCGAGCTGAAGCTGGTGCCGGCCGCGGGCAAGCTCGAGGTGCGCGTGCGCGGTCCCAACGTGATGCCCGGCTACTACAAGCGGCCGGACCTGACGCAAGCGGCCTTCGACGAGGAGCAGTTCTATCGCATCGGCGACGCGGTGAAGCTCGCCGATCCGGCCGATCCGGCCAAAGGCGTGGTGTTCGACGGACGCGTGGCGGAGGACTTCAAGCTCTCCACCGGCACCTGGGTCAACGCCGGCGCGATCCGGGTGAAGCTGATCGCCGCGGCCGATCCGCTGATCCAGGACGCCGTCATCACCGGCCACGACCGCAGCGAGATCGGCGCGCTGGTGTTCCTCAGCCCGGCGGCAAAGGAAAGGCCGGATGTGCGCGAGCGGCTGGGCGATTGCCTGAAAAAGATGGCCGGCGAGGCCAGCTCCATGGCGCCGCGGCGCCTGCTGGTGATGAGCGAGCCGCCCTCCATCGACGCCAACGAGATCACCGACAAGGGGTACATGAACCAGCGCGCGGTGCTCGAGCGCCGGGCGGCGCTGGTCGAGCAGCTCTATGCCGGCGGGGAAGGCATAATCACCGCCGGCTGAAACTTACTTTTCCCGGAGGAGAACGATGAGGTGGATGCTGGGTTTGGCGCTGGCGCTGGCCTTTTCCCTCGCGCAGGCGCAAGGCAAGACGTACTCGCTCAAGTTCAACCACGTGCTCGGTCCGAAGGAGCCCTACCACGAGGGCTTCCTCAACTGGGCCAAGGCCGTCGAGGCCCGCACCAAGGGCGGCCTGAAGATCGAGGTGTTCCACAGCGCGCAGCTCGGCAAGGAGGAGGACATCCTCGAGCAGATCCGCCAGGGCGCCAACATCGGCCAGAACACCGACTCCGCGCGCATGGGCAACTACGTGCCCGGCATCGCCGTCATGAACGGCCCTTACTTCGCCGAGACGCTGGAAGACGTGGCCAAGCTGCGCAAGGCGCCCACGGTCGTGAAGTGGAACCAGGAGCTCGCCACCAAGTTCGGCTTCAAGGTGGTGTCGTTCAGCTGGGTGCAGGGCTACCGCCACTTCTTCACCAACAAGCCGGTGAGGAAGCCCGAGGACCTGAAGGGCCTGCGCATCCGCACCCCGCCCGCGCCGATCTGGCAGGAATCGATCCGCTCGCTCGGCGCCACGCCCGTCGCCATGGCATTCACCGAGATGTACCCGGGGCTGCAGCAGAAGGCGATCGACGGCGTCGAGCTGGTCTACAACAACATCCCGGGCGGCAAGTTCTACGAAGTGCTCAAGTTCGCCAACGAGACGAAGCACATCATGCTGATCAACTTCGAGGTGGTGAGCGCGAAGTGGTTCGACTCGCTGCCGAAGGAGTACCAGCAGATCCTGGTCGAGGAGTGCGACAAGGCCGGCGAGGCGACGTCGCGGCAGATCTTCAAGCTGGAGGCCGAGGTCGAACAGCAGCTCAAGGGCCGCGGCATGACGATCGTGAAGGACGTCGACCTGGCGGCGTTCCGCAAGGCGGGCGACAAGGCCTACGAGGTGCTGAAGATCCAGGACGCGAAGCGCCAGGTCCACAAGGAAATAGGCAAGAACTAGCGTGGGCAGGCTTTACGACCGCCTCTGCGCCGCGGAGGCGGTCCTCGCCGGGACGCTGCTCGTCCTGATGGTGGCGCTGATCTTCCTCGGCGGCGTGGCGCGCGTGCTGGGGTATCCGCTCAACTGGAGCACGGACTTCGCCACGGCGTTCTTCGCCTGGGCCTGCTTCTTCTGCGCCGACATCGCCTGGCGCAGGAACAGCCTGATGGCGATCGAGCTCCTGCCGCGGCGTCTGCCGGATGCCGGCCGCAAGGTGCTGCGGCTTGCGAACTACGCCATCATCTCGGGCTTTCTCGCGTATCTCATGGTGATGGGCACCTGGCTCGCATGGACCAGCCGGGTACGCAGCTTCCAGGGCATCCCCGAGATCAGCTACTCGTGGGTGACGATGAGCCTGCCCGTCGGGGGCGCCCTGCTCCTCGCCACGACGTTCCTCAAGGTGCGCGACGAGCTGCGCGGCATCGATACCGGCACCACCGCCGCGCAGGACGTCCTCTAGTGGTCTGGGTCCTCGTTGCCTTTACGGTGTTCCTGCTGATGGGCATGCCGGTGGCCTTCGCCATCGGCATCGCCGGCTGCGTATTCTTCCTGCAGCACCCGGAGCTGCCTTCGACGATTCCGATCCAGCTCACCATCTCGCAGACGCAGAACTTCGCGCTCCTGGCGGTGCCGCTGTTCATCCTCGCCGGCAACATGATGAACAACGCCGGCATCACGACCAATCTGCTGAAGCTCGCCACCGTGCTCACCGGACGCCTGCGCGGCGGGCTCGCGCAGACCTCGATCGCGCTCTCGACGCTGATGAGCGGCGTCACGGGATCGAGCATCGCCGATGCGGCGATGAACACGCGCCTGCTCGGCTTCGAAATGCTGAAGCGCGGTTTCTCGAAAGGCTATGCGGCGGGCGTCCTCTCCTACGGCTCGCTCCTCGCGCCGATCATCCCGCCGGGCATCGGCTTCATCCTCTACGGCACCGTCGGCCAGGTGTCGATCGGGCGCCTCTTCGCCGCCGGCATCATCCCCGGGTTCCTGCTATGGGCGGCGCTCGCGCTCACCATCTCGCTCACCGCCCGCCGCCGGGGCTACGAGCCGGAGCTGAAGAAGGCGCCGACACCGAAGGAAATCGCGCTCGCCTGCTGGGGCGGCCTGTGGGCGATCCTGTTCCCGGTGATCCTGCTCGCGGGACTGCGTTTCGGCATCTTCACGCCTTCCGAGATCGGCGCCTTCGCCGTGGTCTACACGGTGGTGATCGGCCTCTTCGCCTACCGCGTGCTGAAGGCCGCGACGCTGCGGGAGGCGATCGAGGGCAGCCTGGTCGACATCGGCGGGGTCATGTTCCTGCTCGCGCTCTCCGCCATCTTCGGCTACGGCATCGTCTTCGAGCGGGTGCCCGAGGCGATCTCCGGCTGGGTGCTCGATCTCACCGACAGCCCGAGCGTCGTGATGGCGCTGATCGTGATCCTCATCCTGCTCGCAGGCACCTTCATGGATGGCGCGGTGCTGATCATCATGCTGACGCCGATCTTCCTGCCGCTCGTCACCCAGTACGGCATCGACCCGGTGCATTTCGGCCTGGTGTTCATCATGGCGGCGACCATCGGCAACTACACGCCGCCGGTCGGCGCGGCGATGTTCGTGGTCTGCCAGATCCTGCGCTGCCCGATCGGCGTCTACACGCGCGAGTCGATGCCGTTCCTGATCGCGGTGTCGGCGCTGACCCTCGTCCTCATCTTCGTGCCGGAAATCGTGCTATGGGTACCCAATCTGATCTTCGGCAAAGGCTGATCGCGCAGCGCGTCGTCCCGGTGCTGCGCCTGGCGAGCGCCGAGCTCACCGAGCGCGCCATCGACGTGCTGCACGAAGCCGGCTTCGCCATCGTCGAGATCACCATGACCACGCCGGACGCCTTGCGGCTCATCGGCAAGTACAGGGCGGGCGCCGGCACCGTGCTCGACCTCGATACGGCGAAGCGCTGCCTCGATGCCGGCGCCGAGTTCCTGGTGTCGCCGTGCCTCGTCCCCGGCATGGCAAGGCTCGCGCGCGACGCCGGACGCCTGGCGCTGATCGGCGGCTTCACGCCCGGCGAGATCCTCGCCGCGCATCGCGAAGGCGCCGACATCGTGAAGCTCTTCCCCGCCGCGACCGGCGGGCCGCAGCACCTGCGCGCGATCCACGCGGTGTTTCCGGACATCCCGCTTTGCCCGACCGGCGGCCTCACGCTCGAGAACTTCAGGGACTATCTCGCCGCAGGCGCGGCGCTGGTCGGCATCGGCAACGACATCATCGACGCCAGGGCGCTCGCCTCCGGCGACCGCGCCGCGGCGCTCAGGCAGGCAAAGCGATTCCTCCGATGATCGTCTCCATCGGCGAGCCGATGGTGGAGTTCAACCAGACGAAGCGCGGCGAGCGCGCCTACCTGCAGGGCTTCGGCGGCGACACCTCGAACATGATCATCGCCGCGGCGCGCAGCGGCGCGCGCGCCGCGTACGTGACGCGGGTCGGCGAGGACGAGTTCGGCCGCATGTTCCTCGACCTGTGGCAGCGCGAGAAGGTCGACACGCGCGGCGTGATCGTCGACCGCGAGGCGTCCACCGCCGCGTACTTCGTCACCCACGGGCGCAAAGGGCATGTCTTCAGCTACCTGCGCGCCGGGTCGGCGGCGAGCCGGCTTGCTCCGCGCGACCTGCCCGGGTTCGTGGCGAAGGCCTCGATCGTGCATGCCTCCGGCATCACGCTCGCCCTCTCGCGCAGCGCCGCCGACACCGTGCTCGCCGCCTTCCGGCGCGCGCGCGGCAGGATCTCGTTCGATTCCAACCTGCGGCTCAAGCTCTGGCCGATCGAGCGGGCGCGGGAGATGATCGGCGCCGCCGCGGCGATGGCCGATTACTTCTTCCCGAGCATCGAGGATGCGCGCGCGCTGAGCGGGCGCAGGACCGTGGAGGCAAACCTCGACTGGGCGCATGGCCTCGGCGCGAAGACCGTGTTCCTCAAGCTCGGCGCCGAAGGCGTGGTAGTCAGCGACGGCGCGCGCCGCGAGCGCATTGCCGGCATCAAGGTGAAGGCGGTGGACGCCACCGGCGCCGGCGACTGCTTCTGCGGCGCCGCCCTGGCGCGCCTGCTCGCGGGCGACTCGGTGTGGGATGCGGCGCGCTACGCCAACGCCGCCGCGGCGCTTGCCACGACCGGCTACGGCGCGGTCGATCCGCTGCCGCGCCGGCAGGCGGTGCGCCGGCTCATCGCTTCGAAAAGCCCAGCCAGACGATCGCCCCGACGGTGACGACCGCACCGACGAGCTGCACCGGCGTGACCGTGTGGCCGAGGAACACCCAGGTGAGGACGAGCAGCGCGATCGGCTCGAAGTTGAGCGCTCCCGTCACGGTGGACGGCACGCGCGGCAGGACATAGAAGAGCGACATCATCGCGATGCAGTAGAAGACGGCGAGCATCGCCAGCCCGCCCCATCCCGCCCCGTCCTTCGGCAGCGCGTGCGCCCCGGCAGCGGTCGCCACCACGATGACCAGGACCGCGGTCACCGCGGTCATCGCGCACGTGCGCAGCCGCCCATCAAGGCCTTTCAGGGCGTTGGCGTTCAGGTAGTAGACCACCGTCATGCTCACGCCGCTGGCGAAAGCCCAGGCGACGCCCTCGGCCATGTTGTCGCCCGTGCGCACGTTCAGGGCGAGCGCCAGGCCGACGAGGGCGAGCAGCATCGGCGCGAGCGCGCTCCAGCGCGGCGACTCCTTGCCGAGCGCCCACGTCAGCAGCACGTACAGCATCGGCGAGGTCTGGAAGACGAGCAGCGCCAGC
This sequence comes from Burkholderiales bacterium, assembly GCA_035699685.1. Taxonomy (GTDB): domain Bacteria; phylum Pseudomonadota; class Gammaproteobacteria; order Burkholderiales; family SG8-39; genus SCGC-AG-212-J23. The sequence goes on from DASSPL010000248.1 coordinate 17,747, forward strand.
GCCGGCGGGATGATCTTCACCGCGGAATAGAGGCAGTAGCTCTGCGAGGCGATGAACAGGCCCGCCACCACCGTGCGGCCGCGCAGCCCGCGCGGAATCGCGATGCGCACGCCTTGCACGCGCATGACGACCAGGAGCAGCAGCGCCGTGAACGTGGCGCGCACGCTGACCGCCGTCGCCACGCTCGTGCCATGGTCGAAGGCGATGCGCGCGCAGAGGTGGTTGGACGCGAAGGCGCTCGCCGCGACGAGCATGATGACGATGCCGAGGCCGGGTGTTATTTTGGCGTCCATGCGGGTGCGTGAGGTTATATGGGTTTTGGCGCCGGCCCTCGCCTGTGTTTCGCTCGGCGCGGCAGCGTGCGACTACCCCGACGAGGGCAACATGCCGCTGCGGCGCGCGGTGGCGCGGGTGAAGTACCTGCCCGAGACCGAGGCCTGGGCCGCGCAGATGCACAAGGCCGGCGAGGCCGTGCAATACGCGCTCTACCTCGACCGGGACCATCACCGCAGCGGCCGCTGCTACTGGACCGTCGAGGCGCGCGCCGGCGGCGCGCTCTGGCGCCGGTTCCACGTCACGCCGGAAGGCGTGCTGCTCAGCGAAACTGCGCGTCCACCTCGGGCCGCAGGCCGTTAGCCAGCCGGTTGGTCTCGTTGGCGAGGCCGACCACCGCCATCAGCTCCATGAACATCGCGTCGCTCATGCCCTTCTTGCGCGCGGCGGCGGTGTGGGAATAGGTGCAGTACTCGCAGCCGTTGGTGGCGCTGACCGCCACGTAGATCATCTCCTTCACCAGCGGGTCGAGCGCGCCGGGCGCCATGACCTGCTTCACGGCGGCCCAGATGCGCCGCAGCTCGGCCGGGTCGTTGGCCAGCACCTTCCAGAAATTGTTGATCCAGTCCACGCCACGGGTCTTCATGATGTCGTCGAAGACCGCCTTCACTTCCGGCGATGCGTCTTTGTACTCGATGAGCCTGACGAGGGCCAAGGTATCCTCCCGGGGGAATGTTGGACCCAATGGTAATCGTTGCCGGCATCGCGCTCCTCGC
>DASSPL010000249.1:0-4244 GCA_035699685.1 Burkholderiales bacterium
TGTTGGCGAAGAGCTCGATCGGCGTGCCGTCCTGCGTCGCGGCGCGCGTCTTCTTCAGCCGCTTGAGGCGCTGGCGGTCGGCCTTGAGCTCGGCCTGGCGCTCGCGGTACTCGGCGAGCACCACCGGGTCGGGGTTGACGATCAGCAGGCCGCGCTCGCCGTCGACGATCAGCAGCTCGCCCTCGCTGATCGTCTGGAAAGCGTGGTGCAGGCCGACGATGGCCGGGATGGCGAGCGAGCGCGCCACGATCGCGGTGTGCGAGGTCACGCCGCCGACGTCGGTGACGAAGCCGCCGAAGCGGTGGCGCTTGAAGAGGATCATGTCGGCGGGCGAGAGGTCGTGCGCCACCACGATCAGCTTCTGCTCCTCGGTGGCCGCTGCCTCGGACAGCGACTTGCTCGTATGGGCGCCACCCATCAGCTGCTTCAGCACGCGCTCGACGGCGTGCTCGACGTCGGCCTTGCGCTCGCGCAGGTACGGGTCCTCGATCTCGTCGAAGCGCTCGGTGAGCCGCTCCATCTGCTGCACCAGCGCCCACTCGGCGTTGGCGCGCCGCGAGCGGATCAGCTCGCGCGGCACCACGGCCAGCGCCGAGTCGTTGAGGATCATGCGGTGCAGGTCGAGGAACGCCTCGAACTCCTTCGGCGCGTCCGGGGCGATGTGCGCCTTCAGCGCCTGCAGCTCGTCCTGCGCCGCCTGCATGGCGCGGTCGAAGCGCGCCAGCTCGGCGTCGATCGCCTCGGGCGCCACCTCGTAGTGCGCCACTTCGAGCCGCGCGGTCGACACCAGGTGCGCGTAGCCCACGGTGATGCCGCCCGACACGGCGTAGCCGTGAAGGACGAAGTTCACTCGCCTTCTCCGAAGCGGTCGGCGATGAGGTGTGTGAGCGCCTGCAGCGCGGCGTCGGCGTCGCCGCCTTCGGCCTCGAGCTTGACCTTCGAGCCCTTGCCGGCCGCGAGCATCATCACGCCCATGATGCTCTTGGCGTTCACCCGGCGGCCGCTGCGCGAGATCCAGATCTCGCTCTGGAACCCGCTCGCCACGTGCGTCAGCTTGGCCGCGGCGCGCGCGTGCAGGCCGAGCTTGTTGACGATCTCGGCCTCCATGCTAGGCATCCAGGCACCTGTCCGAGTTCATGTGCACCACGCCCTCGGCGCCGCCCGACAGCGCGCGCTGCACCGCGGCGCTGACCGAGCCGTTGCGGCTGGTCAGCACGCGCAGCAGCATCGGCAGCGAGACGCCGGAGACGCCTTCGACGCGGTCGTCCTCCAGCAGGCGCGATACGACGTTGCCCGGCGTGGCGCCGAAGATGTCGGTCAGCACGAGCACGCCGTCGCCCGCGTCGATCTGCTCGAGCAGCTCGCGCGCGCGCAGGATCAGGTCGTCCGGATCGTCCTGCCGCCAGACCGAGAGCGTGGCGACCTGCACCGGCGCGCCGCCGAGGATCTGGCTCGCGCTGGTGAGGAGCGCGGTGCCGATCTCGCCGTGGGTGACGATCAGCACGCCGATCATTGCATTCTCTTTTCCAGGGCGCTGACGAAGCTGCCGGCGACGTCGTGCCCGGTCTGGTCCTGGATCTCGCGGAAGCAGGTCGGGCTGGTGACATTCACCTCGGTGAGCCAGTCGCCGATCACGTCGAGGCCGACGAGCAGGAGTCCGCGCTTGATGAGGACGGGGCCGAGGGCTTCGGCGATGGATTTCTGTCTAGGCGATATGGGCTTCGCCACGCCGCGCGCGCCGGCCGCCAGGTTGCCGCGCGATTCACCCGGCTTGGGAATGCGCGCCAGCACGTGAGGCACCGGTATGCCGTCGATGATCAGCACGCGGTGATCGCCGTCCCTGATCTCCGGGATGTAGCGCTGCGCCATCACCATGCGCGAGCCGCCCTGGGCCATGATCTCGACGATCACGTTGCGGTTCGGGTCGTCGTGGCGCACGCGAAAGATGTTCTCGCCGCCCATGACGTCGAGCCGCTTCACCACCACGTCGCGATGCTCGTCGATGAAGCCCTGGATCGCCGCCGGCTCGCGCGTCACCAGGGTCGGCGCGACGAACTGCGGGAATTCGAGTATCCCGAGCTTCTCGTTATGGTCGCGGATCGCGTCGGGGGCATTGAACACCTTCGCGCCTTCGCGCGCGGCCGCCGAGAGCAGCCACGTGCTCGCCACGTACTCGAGGTCGAACGGCGGGTCCTTGCGCATCAGCACCGCGCCGAAGTCCTTCAGCCGCCGCGTCTCCGTTTCGTGAGGGCGGTACCAGTCCTCGTCGTTGTCGGTGAGCGACAGGCGCGTCGCGCTTGCGGCGACGCTCGACTTCGACCAGTGCAGCGAGGTCTGCTCCGCCGCCCAGATGGCGTGGCCGCGCGACTGCGCCGCCCGCATCATCGCCACGCTGGAGTCCTTGTAGGCCTTTAAGGACTCCAGCGGGTCGACGATGAAGAGCAGCGCAACGCCCAACTATTTGCTTTGCGACACCATGAACTCCACCGCGGCGCGTACCTCGGCGTCGGAGAGGTTCGCCGCGCCGCCCTTGGGCGGCATCGCGCCCTTGCCCTTGATCGCCGACTGCACCATCGTGTCCATGCCCTGCTTGAGGCGCGGCGCCCAGGCGGTTTTGTCGCCCGGCTTCGGCGCGTTGGCGACGCCGGCGGTATGGCACGCGGTGCAGGTGGCGTCGTAGACCTTCTTGCCGTCCGCGGCGGCGGGCTTGTCGGTTGCCGCAGCGGTGACCTGGGCTTCGGGCTTCTGCGCGGGCGCCTTGGCCGCAGGCTCCTTGAACTTTCCGCCAGCCTGGTTGGCCATGAACACCACCGCGCGCGCCACTTCGTCGTCGGTGAGCGAGGTGTCGCCGCCTTTCGGCGGCATGGCGCCCTTGCCCTTGATCGCGCTGGCCACCATGTTGTTCAGGCCCTGCTTGATCGGCTGCGCCCACGCCGCCGCGTCGCCGAGCTTCGGCGCGTTCGCCACGCCTGCCTGGTGGCAGGTGGCGCACGTCGTCTTGACGATTTCCTCGCCGCCGCGCGCGCCGGCGGCCGCGCCGCCGCCCGAGCCGAACTCGACCCGCCCGACCGGCTGGATGCGCGCGCTGACCGCCTCGGGCTTAAGCCCATTCGCATCGGCGCCGCGTCCGCCGGTGACGAGCTGCACGATGAGGATGATGCCGATGATCGGCACGAGGAAGGACAGCAGCACTACGATCACCAGCTGCTGCGGCGTCTTGATGAAGCTTTCGTGGCTCACGGATTGTCTTGTTGGAATAGTCGGTTGGAGATGAGGGGGGAATTCTAGCGTCAACGCTTAAGGCGTGGACGGACAAGGGAAAACTGGGCTATCCTGCGCGTCCCTCCGAAGCGCCCGTAGCTCAGCGGATCAGAGTATTGGCCTCCGAAGCCAAGGGTCGTGGGTTCGAATCCCGCCGGGCGCGCCACTCCCCTTAGCTGGTTTTCGCCTCGGCGAAGAATTCGCTGAAGGCCGCCAGTGCGCGGTCGATGCCCGCCTCGTCCACGTCCAGATGGGTGACCAGCCGCATCGGCGCGCGCGCGAGCACGACCACGCCCCGCTGCTTCAGATGATCGGCTAGCCCAGTGACCCTCGGCACCGTCGCGAAGACCATGTTCGTTTGCTGCTCGACCGCCATGCCGAGCTCGCGCAGGCCGCGCGCCAGGCGCTCGGCGTTGCGATGATCGGTGGGGAGCCGAGCCACGTTGTGCTCGAGCGCGTAGAGGCCGGCCGCGGCGATCACGCCGGCCTGGCGCATGGCGCCGCCGAGGATCTTGCGCGCGCGATGCGCCTTCGCGATGAGGTCCCTGCTGCCCATCAGTACCGTGCCCGCCGGCGCGCCGAGCCCCTTGGACAGGCAGGCGGAGACCGAATCGAAGCCGGCGCACAGCGTCTTCACGTCGACGCCGAAGTGCGCGGCGGCGTTGAAGATGCGCGCGCCGTCGAGATGCGTGCCCAGGCCACGTCGTTTCGCCAGCCCGAGCGCCTGCTCCAGGTACTGACGAGAGATCGGCTTGCCGCCGATGGTGTTCTCGAGCGCGAGGAGGCGCGTGCGCGCGAAATGCGCGTCGTCGGGCTTGATCGCGGCCTCGACCTGGACGAGGTCGAGCGTGCCGTCCGCGCGATTCGGGATGACCTGGGGCTGGATCGACCCCAGCACGGCGAGGCCGCCCGCTTCGTAGCGATAGCTGTGCTGCTCCGCGCCGATGATCACCTCGTCACCCCGCTGGCAGTGGCTCATGAGG
>DASSPL010000250.1:0-9190 GCA_035699685.1 Burkholderiales bacterium
CGACCGTGTCAGGGCCGGCTCGGGCAACGACGTCCTCGTCTACAACGTCTCCGAGAATGCGGGCGCCTCCGACGCCTACGACGGCGGCTCCGGCAGCGATACGCTGCGACTCGAATTCACGCGGGCCGAATGGGAGCGCGCGGACGTACAGGCGGACGTAGCCCGTTTCATCCGCTTCCTGGACCGCAATGGCGACGGCTTCCAGTTCCGTGCGTTCAACCTCGAGGTCGAGAACATCGAGCAACTGCAGATCGTCGTCGACGGCTCGGTGGTCACGCCCGGAGACAATCCGGTCGACGCGCGGGACGATGCCGCGGCCGTGGTCGAAGAGGGCGCTGCGATCATCCATGCGCTCGCCAACGACAGTGCGCCCGACGGCGTGGCCGCTGTCGATCTCGTCGGCACGCCGGCGCACGGCACGCTCACGCTCAACCCCGACCGGACATTCACCTACGTTCCCGGCGCGTTCTTCGATTCGCTCGCCGACGGCGAGACCGCGACGGAGAGCTTCACCTATCGCGTGATCGATACGGACGGTGACAGCGACCTCGCCACCGTTGTGCTCACCATCACCGGGACGAACGACGCGCCGGTGGCCGAGGCAGACTCGTATTCGACAAACGAGGACACGCCGCTCGCGGTGACGGCGGGTGGGCTGCTGGCGAATGACAGCGACGTCGATGGCGACGCACTGAGCGCTCTGCTCATTGCCGGACCGGCGCACGGCAGCCTCATCCTCAACGCCGATGGCACGTTCTCGTACACGCCCGACGCCAACTTCAACGGCGCGGACAGCTTCACCTATCGTGCCGCCGATGGCTCGTTGAGTTCGGCGGCGGCCACGGTCCATCTCACGATCGCGGCGGTCAACGACGATCCGACGGCTGCGCCGGACGCGTACGCGGTGAACGAAGACGTCACGCTCGACGTCGATGCGGCGCATGGCGTGCTGTCGAATGACTCGGATATCGACGGCGACACCGGCTTGGACCTGGGCTTCGCCGCTCCCATCAGCTTCGAAAGCACGCTTGGGGCCACGGTCTTCCTGAGGCCCGACGGGTCCTTCACCTATTCCCCGCAGCTCGCGCCGGCGATCCGCCTGCTGGCGGCGGACGAGACGATCGAGGACTCGTTCAGCTACACGCTGCTCGACGGCAACGGCGGCACGGCCGCCGGCACGGTGCTCGTCACCGTCACCGGCGTCGCCGATACCCATCTCGTCGAGGGCACCCCAGGGGACGACCCATTCATCATCGGCACGCCGTCCAACGATCTCATCCGCGGCCTGGCCGGCAACGACCTGCTCGCCGGCCTGGACGGTGACGATCGCCTGGAAGGCGGACCCGGTGTCGATACCCTCATCGGCGGGCCCGGTGCGGATACGTTCCTGCTGGATGCGGCAGGAGGCGATGCGGTGTTCGACTTCGTCAAGGCCGACGGCGACAAGCTCGATATACGCGAGGTGCTGCAGGGCGCGTCCGGGTACGACGGCACGAATGCTTTCAGCGGCGGCTTCCTCGCTTTTGAGACCGACCTTGCCGGAACGAGCACGCTGGTGCAATTTGACGCCGACGGCGCCGGCGGCGCGGGCGGGTCCATCACACTTGCCACGCTCACCGGCGTTCTCCTGACCCCGGCAGACACCGCCAACTACATCGTCTGACCGCCCGGCAGTCTCCTGCCGCCCTCCCGTCTGGACGGGAGGGCGGAAAGCCTGAATCGTGATAGGGTTCAGACGCTTAGGGGGGATTCCGATTCGCCGCATTCTCATAGGCGCCGCGCTCGCCGCGTGGGCGCCCTTCGCCATTGCCGAGACGCTGGCCGAGGCGGTCGAGCACGCCCTGCTGCGCTTCCCCGATTACCGCGCCACGCTCGCCAACCGGCGCGCGGTGGAGGAGCAGGTGGCGCAGGCCCGCGGCGGCCTGCTGCCGTCGGTCGACGTGGCGCTCGGCAAGGGGCGCGAGGAGAGCGACAACAACTTCACCCGCCCGCTCGCCGCCAACCCGGTGATGTCGCGCCAGGAGGCATCGATCACCGCGTCGCAGCTCCTTTTCGACGGCGGCGTGACCACCGGCCAGGTGCGCCGCTTCAGCGAGCGCGCCGGCAGCGCGAATTTCCAGGTGGCGAACGCGGCCGAGCAGGTGGCCTTGCGCGTGGCGCTCGCCTACCTCGAGGTGATGCGCATGCGCAGCCAGGTGGCGTTCGCCGAGGAGAACGTGGCGGTGCATAACCGCACGCTCAGCCAGGTCGAGCTGCTCGCCGAGCGCGGCGCGGGCCGGCGCTCCGACGCCCAGCAGGCGGCGGCGCGGCTGTCGCTCGCGCAGAGCATCCTCAGCCAGCAGCGCGGCCAGCTCGCGCAGGCCGAGACCGGCTACCGCCATCTCGTCGGGCACGCCCCCGGCGCCATGCGCAAGCCCGAGGCCGCCCCGCACCTGCCGGCCGATATCGAGGCGGCCGTGCAGCGCCTGTTCGAGTCGCATCCTCTGGTGCAGGCCGCGGAGCGCGAGCTGAACGCGGCGCAGGCCGACCGCGATTCGGCGCGCGCCCGCTTCGCGCCGCGGCTCGACTTCGAGGTGGGCGCGACCAAGAACCGCGACGTCGACGGCGTCGGCGGCCCGAACGAGGACCGCTTCGCGATGTTGCGCCTGCGCTCGAATCTCTTCCGCGGCGGCAGCGATGCCGCGCGCGTGCGCGAGGCGCAGGCGCGGGTTGACGAAGCGACTCACGGCCTCGCCCGCGCGCGGAACGACACCGAGCGCGACCTGCGGCAGGCCTGGGAAGGATTGCTGGCCAGCCGCGAGCGCATCCCGCAGCTCGAGGGCCATGCCGGCGTGAGCGCGCAGGTGGTGCAGGCCTACCGGCAGCAGTTCAGCATCGGGCAGCGCTCGCTCCTCGATGTGCTGAACGCCGAGAACGAGCTCTACAACGCGCGCGGCAGCGCGCTGAACGGCCTGCTCGGCGTGAGCGCCGATGAGATGCGGGTGCTCGCGTCGATGGGCCGCCTGGTCATGGCTTTGGGAGTGAAGAGGGACGAATGAGCGCCGCGCTGCAGCCCGTCGCGTACCCGGTCGACCCGCTCGCCGGCGCGCTGGCGTGCGTCGCCCGCATGCTGGGCGAGCCGATCTCGGTCGAGGCGCTGGTCGCGGGGCTGCCGCTCGCGGACGGGCGCCTGACGCCCAATCTCGTCGCGCGCGCGGCCGAGCGCGCGCACCTCGCCGCGCAGGTCCGCGCCTGCCGCCTGGACGACATCCCGGCGATGGCGCTGCCCGCCATCCTGCTGCTGGACGAGCGCGAAGCTTGTGTCCTCGTGGAAAGAAAAGGCGAAGAGGCGCGCATCGTGCCGGTGGGCGAGGGCGACGTCGAGCGCAGCGTGCCGCTTGCCGAGCTGCGGGCGCGGTACGCCGGCCACGCGGTGATCGTCGGCCGCCGGATCGGCTTCAAGGCCGGCACCGCCTCCGAGCGCATCGGCGAGACGCACCACTGGTTCTGGGGCGCGCTGAAGCAAAGCTGGCGCATCTACACCGAGGTCGCCGTGGCGGCGGTGCTGATCAACGTGCTGGCGATCGCCTCGCCGCTCTTCGTGATGAACGTGTACGACCGCGTGGTGCCGAACAAGGCGTTCGACACGCTGTGGGCGCTCGCCATCGGCATCGGCGTGGTCTACCTCTTCGACCTGCTGCTGAAAGCGCTGCGCGGCTACTTCGTCGACGTCGCCGGCAGGCGCGCCGACGTCGCCATGTCGTCGGCGCTGTTCGCGCGCGTCATGGACCTGCGCCTCGACCAGCCGCGACAGCCGGTCGGCGCGCTGGCCAACAACCTGCGCGAGTTCGAGTCGCTGCGCGAGTTCTTCACCTCCGCCACCCTCACCTCGATCATCGACCTGCCGTTCGTCGCGCTCTTCATCCTGGTGATCTGGCTGGTGGGCGGCTGGCCGCTCGCGCTCGTCACGCTGGCCGGCATCCCGGTGGTGCTGGCGCTCGGCTTTGCGCTGCAGGCGCCGCTGCGCGACCGCATCCGGCGCGTGTTCGCCGCCTCCGAGGCGAAGCACGCGGCGATCATCGAGACGCTCGGCGCCATCGAGCAGGTGAAGACGCTCGGCGCCGCGTCGCACCTGCAGCGCAAATGGGAGGGCATGGTCGAGTACGTGGCGCGCGAGAGCCTGGTGACGCGGCTCCTGTCCGCGCTCGCCGTGCACTTCACCGGCTTCGTGCAGCTCGTCGCCTCGCTCGCCACCATCGTCGTCGGCGTGTATCTCATCGCCGACAACCAGCTGACGATCGGCGCGCTGATCGCGTGCAACATCATCGCCGGCCGCGCCATGGCGCCGCTCGCCCAGGTGGCGGCGCTGCTCACGCGCTACCACCAGTCGATGAGCGCGCTCAACGCGCTGAACCGGATCATGGAGGCGCCGGTCGAGCGCCCGGCGGAGAAGACCTTCATCAGCCGGCCGCGGCTCACCGGTTCGTTCCAGTTCCGGGACGTGACGTTCCGCTACCCCGGTCAGGAGGTGGCGGCGCTCAACCGCGTCTCGCTGAATGTGAAGGCGGGCGACCGCGTCGGCATCATCGGCCGCGTCGGCTCGGGCAAGAGCACGCTCGCCAAGATGCTGGTCGGGCTCTACTCGCCGACCGAGGGCGCGATCCTTGCCGACGGTGTCGACATGCGCCAGATCGACCCGGCCGACCTGCGCCGCAACATCGGCTACCTGCCGCAGAACATGGTGCTCTTTGCCGGCACGGTGCGCGACAACCTGCTGATCGGCGCGCCGCACGCCGACGACGCGGCGATCCTGCGCGCGGCGCGCATCGCCGGTCTGGACGAGCACGTCAACCGCCACCCCAAGGGCTTCGACATGCCGGTGGGCGAGCGCGGCGAGGGGCTGTCCGGCGGCCAGCGCCAGGCGGTGGCGCTCGCGCGAGCGCTGCTCCTCGATCCGCCGGTTCTCTTGCTCGACGAGCCGACGCACGCGACCGACCAGGCGGGTGAGGAGCGCCTCAAGCAGCGCTTGTTGAGCGAGCTGGTGGACCGCACCATCATCGTCGTCACGCACCGCGAATCGCTGCTGACGCTGGTCAGCCATCTGGTGGTCATGGACGGCGGCCAGGTCGTCGCCGCCGGGCCGAAGGAAGCGGTGCTCAAGGCGCTGGCCGAAGGCCGCGTCGCCAAGGCGGGCTCGCGATGAGCCGGGCCTGGACCGACCTGCCGGGCACGCCGAGCGAAGGGCGCTGGCTGCCGCACGCCCTGCTCATTGCCATGCTCGCGCTCTGCCTGATCGCGCTCCTCTGGTCGGCGCTCACCGAGATCGACGAGGTGACCCGCGGCGACGCGCGCGTCATCACGCAGAGCCAGACGCAGCTCGTGCAGAACCTGGAGGGCGGCATCGTCTCCGAGATCCTGGTGAAGGAGGGCGACGTGGTGGAGCGCGACCAGGTGCTGCTGCGCATCGATCCGACGCGCTTCGCCGCCGCGTTCCGCGAAGGCGAGCAGGGCGCGGTGGCGCTCAAGGCCAAGGTGGCGCGCCTTGCCGCCGAAGCCGGTGGCGGCCGCCTGGAGTTTCCCAAGGAGGTGAATCCCGTCCTCGCCCGGCAGGAGCGCGCGCTCTACGAGGCGCGCCAGAACGACCTCGCAGCGAAGAACGAGATCCTCAGGCAGCAGCACGCGCAGCGCGAGAGCGAGCTCGCCGAGCTCTTCACGCGCGAGAAGCGCATGCAGGAAAGCCTGGCGCTCATCGAGCGGGAGATCGGCATCACGCGGCCGCTGGTGAAGGACGGCGTCGTGTCCGAGATCGAGCTGCTGCGCCAGGAGCGCGAGGCGACGCGCATCCGCACCGAGCGCGACGCCGCCACCGGCGCCATCCCGCGCGTCAAGGCCGGGATCGCCGAGGCGCGCAAGAAGATCGACGAGAACCTGCTCACCTTCCGCAGCCAGGCCGGCGCCGAGCTGTCGCAGGCGCGCGCCGAGCTGGCGAAGCTGTCCGAGAACATGCCGGCGCTGGAAGACCGCGTCTCGCGCACCACCGTGCGCGCGCCGATGAAGGGCATCGTCAAGACCATCCCGGTGAAGACCGTCGGCGGCGTGGTGCAGCCCGGCAGCACCATGGCCGAGATCGTGCCGCTCGAGGAGACGCTGCTGGTCGAGACGCGCATCCGCCCTTCGGACATCGCCTTCGTCCATCCGGGCCAGAAGGCGGTGGTCAAGATCAGCGCCTACGACTTCAGCATCTACGGCGGCCTCGAGGGCAGGATCGAGCACGTCAGCGCCGACTCGATCCAGCCGCAGCAGGGCGAGCCGTACTACGTGGCGCACGTGCGCACCGGGGCCAATGCGCTCGCCTTCCAGGGCCGCGAGCTCAAGGTCATCCCCGGCATGACGGCGAACGTCGACGTGCTGACCGGCAAGCGCTCGGTGCTCACCTACCTCCTCAAGCCCGTCAACCGGGTCCGCGAGCAGGCGCTGCGCGAGCGCTGATCCTGCCGGCGCAGGCTGGCCGCCGATCAACCCGAGTACAATTCCCGCTCCTCCGGAGTGATGCCCGAGTGGCCGAAGGGGGCGCCCTGCTAAGGCGTTATACGGACAAAATCCGTATCGAGGGTTCGAATCCCTCTCACTCCGCCAGACTTTTTCCGGTTCCACCCCCCTCGGCGCGGCGGACAGGTCGTTTTCGGGCGAGTAGACTTCGCGCGTGCAAGCGACCGACAGGCGACCGCAGCCGCGCAAGCCCCTGACCATTTTCCTGGCGGACGACAATCCGGATTCGATCATTACGCTCGCCGCGCTGCTGCGCGACGAGGGGCACGTGGTGCTCACCTGCGCGAATGCTCGCATCGCGCTCCAGGCGATCCGGCAGCAGCAGCCGGACGTCTGCATCCTGGACATCAAGATGCCCGGAAAGAGCGGCTACGAGCTGGCGCGGGAGATCCGCGAATCGAAGCTCAGCCCGATGCCGGTGCTGATCGCCATCTCCGGCCATTTCAAGCGGCCGAGCGAGCAGCTCGTGGCGCGAGCGAGCGGGTTCGATCACTTCTTCCCCAAGGGCACGTCGGAGCCGGCTGAGCTCCTGGCGCTGCTCGCAACGCTAGGCAACTCGCCCTCGGCCGCCTAGCGCGCAACCTTTTCCGCGCTCGCGCGTTTTAGCGGGCATGAAGAAGATCGCCTGCGTGGCGGCGATCGCCGCCGTGGCGATCGGCCTGGTTTCCTCTACACCGGATAGCGACAGCGGCTTCGAGCGCGACGTGCGCATCGCCGGGCCGGGCGGCCGCTACACGATCGCCACGCGCATCCTGCGTCCGGCAGGGCTGGGACCGTTCCCGGCCGTGATCCTGAACCACGGCACCGGCGCCGACGCGCACGCGCGGCGGGCGGAGTCGCCGCAGCTCATGCGCGCCGCCGCCCTCGAGTTCGTGCGCCGCGGCTACGTCGTGCTGCTGCCGACACGCAGCGGCTTCGGCGCCACGGGCGGGGTGCTGGGCGAGGATCCCGGGTCCTGCGACGACCCCGATTACCTGCGCGGCACCGCGGCCGCAGCCGACGACGTGCTGGCCGTCTACCGGTTCGCGCAGCGGCTGCCTTTCGTCGACGGCTCGCGCCTGGTCCTCGCCGGCCAGTCCGCCGGCGGCGTGGTGGCGCTCGCCGCGGCGGCGCGCGAGCCGGCCGGTCTCGCCGCCGTGCTCGCCTTCGCGGCCGGCATGGGCGGCGATACGCTGGCGCATCCCGGCGAGGCGTGCGCGCCGCGCGAGATGGCGGCCCTTTTCGCCCACCTCGGGCGCCGCGTGAAGGCGCCCGTGCTCCTCAACTACGCGAGCAACGATCGCTGGTTCGGCGAGCAGACGTCGCGCACCTGGTACGAGAACCTGCGCAGCGGCGGCGCGCCGGCGCAGTACGCCGTTCTGCCGGCCTTCGGCGCCGACGGCCACTTCATCTTCACCGACGCGCGCGGCGCGGCGCGCTGGGTTCCGCAGGTCGCGGAATTCCTGCGCCGCATTGGGCTACCGTTCGAGCGTGAGTTACCTCCAGCGGCGCGAGTAGCGCCCGCCTCCGTGGTAGTGATGGTGGCCGTAGTAAGGCAGCGGCCGCACCACCACCACGGGCGGCGCCGGCGCGTACACCATGGGAGCCGGCTCGATGGGAACGGCGACGCAGCCGGCCAGCGGAACGGCAGCGATCAGGAGCGCGAGTAGTGTCCTCATGCCTCATTCAACGCGGCAGCCGCGCGGGCGTCTGTACGGAGTTGTTACAAGCGGTAAAGGCGGCCGGCGTTGGCAGCGAACAGCGGCTCGCGCATCGAGTCGCGAGGGATCCAGCTCTCCAGGAGATCGAGCAGGTCGGCGTCGTTCGGCATGGTGCTCGTCATGCCGGGGTGGGGCCAGTTGGTGCCCCAGACGCAGCGGTCGGGCCGGTCGCTGAGCAGCGCCTGGACGAAGGGTTTCATGTCGGCGAAGTCCGGCGGCCCGGAGTCCGACAGGCGGTAGAAGCTGGAGATCTTGGTCCAGCAGTCGTCGCGCACCGCAAGCAGGCGCCGGATCACCTTGAAGCCGGGCTGGTCGATGCCTTCGCCGCCGCGCGGACGCCCGAGGTGATCGAAGACCAGCGGCAACGGGCAGCGGCGCAGGCGCGGCTCGAGCTCGACCCAGTCCGCCGCTTTCGCGATGTTGATCTCGATGTGCCAGCCGAGCGGCGCCACGCGCTCGGCGATCGGCTCGAGCATCGCGGTCGTCGCGCCGCTCGCGAACTGGTCCATCAGGCGCGCCGCGCGAAAGCCCGCGCCGTCCAGTCTTTCAAGGGTCTTGGAGTCGACATCCGGGGGAACTGTCGCCACGGCGACATACTTGCCGCGCTGCTCGCGCAGGAAATCCTCGGTGATCGAGTTGTCGTAGCCGTAGGGGCTGGCATGCACCTGCACGCCGCGGGCGACGCCGAGCGCCTTGTGCAACTCCATCCATGCCTCGCGCGTGCAGAGCGGCGGCGAGTACTTGCGGTTGCCGGCGAAGGGATACCGGTCGAAGCGGTCGAAGATGTGCGCGTGGCAGTCGACCGCGCCCGGCGGCAGCGCCCGGCGCGGCGCGCGCAGGCGGGGGTCGGGCGGTAGTACATCAGCGGTGGTCATCGGCCGACCCCCTGATAAGGGGGTCGTGAGCGAAGCGAACGGGGGGTTGGTTTCTGCAAAACCCCCCGCTCGCCAAGCTCGCTTCCC
>DASSPL010000251.1:0-2679 GCA_035699685.1 Burkholderiales bacterium
CCGCTCTGCCCCGACATCGAGTCGCTGCAGTCCGCAATCAAGTTCTGCCGGGGATAGGAAAAACAAATGGAATTGCTCGAAAACCTCTACATGGGCTTCGGGGTCGCGCTGTCCCTGCAGAACGTCATGTACTGCCTGATCGGCGTGATCCTCGGCACGCTGATCGGGGTGCTGCCGGGCATCGGGCCCATCGCGACGATCTCCATGCTGCTGCCGGCGACCTTCGTGCTGCCGCCGGTCTCGGCGCTGATCATGCTGGCGGGCATTTACTATGGCGCCTCCTACGGCGGCTCGACCACCGCGATCCTGGTGAACCTGCCGGGGGAAGTGTCGTCGGTGGTCACGTGCCTCGACGGCTACCAGATGGCCCGCCAGGGCAAGGCGGGCAAGGCGCTCGGCGTGGCGGCGCTGGGCTCGTTCTTCGCCGGCACCGTCGCCACCATCATGATCGCGGCCTTCGCGCCGCCGCTCGCGGAGCTCGCGCTCAAGTTCGGGCCCGCCGACTACTTCTCGCTGATGGTGCTGGGCCTGATCGCCGCGGTGGTGCTGGCGCACGGCTCCCTCATCAAGGCGATCGCGATGATCGTGCTGGGGCTGCTGGTGGGGCTCATCGGCACCGACGTGAACTCCGGCGTGGCGCGCTACAGCTTCGGCCTGCCGGAGCTGATCGACGGCATCGGCATCGGCACCATCGCCATGGGCACCTTCGGCTTCTCGGAGATCATGCGCAACCTGGAGAAGGGGGAGAAGCGCGAGGTGTTCGTGAAGAACATCACGGGGCTGCTGCCCAACTGGTCCGACATCAAGCAGGTGACGATGCCGGTGCTGCGCGGCACGGCGATCGGCGCGGCGCTCGGCATCCTGCCCGGCGGCGGCACCATCCTCGGCTCGTTCTCGGCCTATACGCTGGAGAAGAAGGTCGCGAAGGACCCGTCGCGCTTCGGCAAGGGCGCCATCGAGGGCGTGGCCGCGCCGGAATCGGCGAACAATGCCGCGGCGCAGACCTCCTTCATCCCGCTGCTCACGCTCGGCATCCCGTCCAACCCGGTGATGGCGCTGATGATCGGCGCGATGATCATCCACGGCATCCAGCCCGGCCCGCAGATCATGACCGCCAAGCCCGACCTCTTCTGGGGAATGATCGCCAGCATGTGGGTGGGCAACTTCCTGCTGGTGGTGCTTAACCTGCCGATGATCGGGATGTGGGTGAAGCTGCTCACGCTGCCGTACCGCTTCCTCTACCCGGCGATCCTGCTCTTCTGCTGCATCGGCGTGTACTCGATCAACAACGCGGTCATGGACGTGTACATGGCGGCCCTCTTCGGCTTCATCGGCTACACCTTCCTCAAGCTCGATTGCGAGCCGGCGCCGCTGCTGCTGGGCTTCGTGCTCGGGCCGATGATGGAGGAGAACCTGCGGCGCGCGCTGCTGCTCTCGCGCGGCGACCCGGTGGTGTTCTTCACTCGGCCCATCAGTGCCGGGCTGCTGGCGGTCTCGGCCCTACTGCTGATCCTGATGCTGATGCCGGCGATGGCCAAGAAGCGCGAGAAAGTCTTCCAGGAAGAATAGCCCTCAGGCGATCACGTCCGCGATCCCGGCGAGGTTCTCCACGATCTCGTCGGGTCGCACCCCCAGGCGCTCCACCGGCGCGCCCCCGCGGTTGACCCAGAAGGCGCGGAAGCCGTAGGCCTTGGCGCCCGCGGCGTCCCAGCCGTTCGAGGACACGAACCCCATCATGGTGCGCGGCAGCCCGAGCTTGTCCTCGACCAGCGCATAGACCGACGGGGCGGGCTTGAAGATGCGCGCCGAATGCACGCTGATGATGCCGCCGCGGAAGCGCTCCCGCAGCCCGTTGTGATCCACCACCGCCTCGAGCATCTCGGGGTGGCCGTTGGAGAGGATGGCGAGCGGGCATTTCGCGGCGAGCCGCTCGAGGGTTTCGGCCACCTCGGGGAACATCGCCAGGCGGCGGTACTCGTCGATGAGCGCACGGCGCGAGGCATCCCCCGGCTCGATCCGGAGCAGCTCGAAGGTCCACTCGAGGGAGGCGGCGGTCACGCGGCTGAAGTCCTCGTAGCTGCCCATCAGGCTCCTCAGCCACGTGTACTCGAGCTGCTTGGTGCGCCAGGCGGCCGAAAGCGCCGCGCCCTTGCCGGGAAAGAGCGATTCGGCCACGCGCGTGACCGAGTGCACGTCGAAGAGCGTCCCGTACGCGTCGAACACCAGCGCTGATATTTCCCGTGGCATGGTCGTCCTTTTTGCCGATGCTACCATTGGCCATCCCTCGAAGCCCTCCTCCCGCCGTACCACATCCATGCGAATTCTCCTCGCCATCGCGCTCTCCTTCCTCGCCTCGCTCGCCCACGCGCAGGCCTGGCCCAACCGTCCCGTGAAGCTGGTGGTGCCGTTCCCGGCCGGCGGGCCGACCGACGTGCTCTCGCGAGTGGTCGCGGAGAAGCTGGGCGGCCACCTGGGGCAGGTCGTCGTGGTCGAGAACAAGCCCGGCGCCGGCGGCGCGATCGGCACCGACCTCGTCGCCAAGAGCGCGCCGGACGGCTACACCCTCGTGCTCGCGACCAGCAGCACCCACTCCGTCGGCCCGCACATCTCGAAGCTGCCCTACGACCCGCAGAAGGACTTCACGCCCATCGTGTGGCTGGGCGATGCCGCGCGCGTGCT
>DASSPL010000252.1:0-6572 GCA_035699685.1 Burkholderiales bacterium
GTCGCAGATCGACCTGCGCATCGCGTGGATCGGCTGGGTGCTGCGCCTCATCGTGTGGTCGATCCGCTCGCTCGTCGAGACCGCCTTCCAGGCGGTGCTGCTCGTGCAGCGCGCGCTGTCGCGCGAGATGGAGCTGCAGGCTGACCTGGTCGCCGTCTCCCTCACCGGCAGCGACGCGCTGTGCCACGCGCTGCACAAGCTGCAGTCGGCGGACGACGCCTGGGGCCGCACGATGGGCTTCGCCTCCGGCGAGCACGCGCGCGGCAAGCCGGTGCGCGACGTCTTCGCCCTGCAGACGCGGATCCTCGCGCGCATGGGCCGGCTGCTGAAGGACCCGTCGTACGGCCGCGTCGCGCCGGTGCCGGCCGCGAACCCGGAGGCGCACCGCATCTTCAAGGCCGACCTCGCGCAGCCGCCGCAGATGTGGCTCACCCACCCGCTGAATCACGAGCGCGAGGAGAACGCGAAGCGCCGCTACGTCCGCGCCTCGATCGACCCGCGCAGCGCCTGGGAGATCTTCGACAACGCGCCGGCGCTGCGCGAGGCCGTCTCGGCGCAGCTCGCCGGCAAGCCGGCGGCGGAGCTCGCGCCGCTGGAGGAATCCTACGCCGCGCTCGACGCGCAGTTCGAGCGCGAGCGCCTGAAGAGCTTCTACCGCGGCGTGTACCTCGCGCGCTCGCCGGTGCGCTGGGCGTCCTCGCCGGCGGAGCTCTTCGACAAGGACCGCTCCGCGGTCAGCTTCGACGCCATCTACACCGACGCGGTGGCGCGCGACGTCGACTCGCTGCGCAGCCTCGAGAAGGAGCTGGAGCAGCTGCGCGCCGTGCAGACCGGATCGCTCAACCCGTCGGGCGGGGTGCTGCGCCATCGCGGCAAGGTGCTGAACGCGGCGCGCCTGCCCAAGGCGATCGCCGAGGTGCAGCAGGAGATGGACGCGGTCGAGGCGCGGCTGCGCACCCACGACCGCGTGTGCCGCACGGCGCACCGCAACGCCGCCCTCGCGCTGGGCGGCGGCTGGGCCGAGTACCTGCAGGGACTGGTCGCCCTCCAGCACTATGCCGACCATAGCGAGGGCAACCTGCGCGACGCGCAGGGCGCGCTCGGCAACTGCGTCGCTCTCGAGACCGCCACGCGCAAGGTCAGCGACAAGGGTGTCGCGCGCATCGTCGAGGCCGCCAACAACCTGCAGCGGGCGCTGGCGAAGGTGTACGAGGAGCGCACCCAGGTGAGCATCGACGCCGGGCTCGCGAAGCGGCTCGAGATCGAGCCCGGCAATGCCGGCTGGGTGGCGATGCTCGGCGAGTTCACCCTGCCGCCGGCGGACAAGGACAACATCGGCGAGTGGCTGAAGGTGGTCGACGGCTGGACCGACCAGATCGCCGGCGCCTGCGGAGTGCTGCGCAACAACGCGCTGGAGCAGCTGCTGCGCACCGAGACCACGATCGGCACGCACTGGCATGACAAGAAGCCGCTCGACCCGGCACCCGAGCCTTCGCGCGTGCCCCAGGCCTATGCGCTGCTTCTTCCCGGCAAGGAGCGCCCGCGCCGCACGAACCTCGACTGGTGGGCGCGCTTCCAGACCGCGCAGGGCCTCGCGCCCGGCGGGGCGCGCCTGCTGGTCGCCGGCGCCATCGTCGGCGGCGTGCTCACGCTCGGCAGCGCCGTCGGCGAGGCCACCATCACCGTCTACAACGGCCTGGCGCGCGCGGTCGACGTGCGCATCGGCGGCACGAAGTTGAGCGTGCGTCCCTACGGCAGCGCCGCGCACTCGGTAAAGCCCGACCGGCGCTATGCCATCGAGACCCGCACCACCGACGATCGCGTGATCGAGGCGTTCGACGCCGACGTGCGCGGCAGCTTCGCGAGCTACGTCTACAACGTCGCCGGGGCGAGCGCCCTCGTGGAGTGGACGGCGGTATACGGCAACGTCGCGCCTCGTCCCGAGCGCGTGCTGGGCGCGCCGCGCTGGACCGCCACCTCCGCCGCCGTGCTCTTCACCGATCCGCCGAAGCAGGTCAAGACCAAGGGCGGCGGCGCGACTCGCGAGGTGCTGACCGGGCTCGGCGAGGGCGGGCCGGCGCAGCAGCTCTCGTTCATCAACGGCGACGCGGAGCAGAAGCGCGTCACCGCGGTGCGCGCCCGCTGGGAACCGACCTCGGCGCCCGCGTCCGCCGAATGGTTGCAGATGGCAACGCGCCTGCCCGATTTCCCGAAGCTGCTGGCCGTGCGCCTGAAGGAAGCGCCGGACGACGTGACGCTGCTGCGCCTGCAGCAGGACTCGGCCGGCGACCAGCGCGCCAACGTCTGCGCCACGCACACAGCGCTCGCCGAGGGCAAGCCGCAGAGCGCGGACCTCGCCTACCTCGCCGCCCGCTGCCTGGGCGAGCCGGCGCGCGCCGAGGCCTTCGCCTCCGGCTACAAGCGCTGGCCCGAGAACGGCTGGTTCGCCTACGCGGTGGGATTCACGGCCGCGGAGACCGCGCGCTGGCCCGAGGCGCTGATCGCGCTGGAGAAGGCGCGCCAGCGCCTGCCGATGTTCAGCGACTCGCTCGGCCTGGAGGTCGCGCGGGTGCAGCGCGTGCTCAGGTTCGACGCGGCCAAGCTCGCCGACCTGCAGAAAAGCTCGCGCGCCCTGAGCAACCTGATGGCGCTCGAGAGCGGCGTCGGCCTCGACTCGAACGACCTCAAGGCCTATGCCGAGCTCGCGCGCGGCAACCTCGCCAGGGCGCTGCAGCTCGCCGCCTCCAACCCCGAGCGCGAGCCCCGCGTCCTGCGGCTCGCCGCTGCTTCCGATGGCGCGAGTCCCGAGCTCGTCGCCCGCGCGCTCGCGCTGCCGGCGAACCGCGGCGTCGACGACGACACCGCGTGGGCGAGCATTGCGCTCGCCGCCAGGATGAAGCGCGACCCGGCCCCCTATTTCGAGCACCTAAGGCGCCTGCCGCCCGAGCACGCCACCTCGGTGGTGCGATTCATCGCCGAGGCAACGCGCGGCGAAGGTCCGCAGGCGGCGCAGCGGCACATCCCGCCGGTGACGCCGGAAGTTCGCGGCCAGTTCTACGCCGTCGGCGTCGTGCTGCTCGGCGATCGCGCGCCGCAAGCCTGGCGCGACGGCGCGAAGGGACTGCTGTTCGCCTACGAGCGGCCGTACTTCAAGTGAACGGCAACGCCATCCTCGCCTGGATCAGCGTTGCCGGCTTCACCTTCGCCTCTGCATGGCCGCTCTTTTCCGACCAGCCGTTGCCGTTCCTCGGGCTGCGCGGCTTCTCGAGCCCGGTATTCGCCTGGCCGCTCGTGCTGCTCACGGCGTCGCTGGCCGTCTTCCTCTCGCTGCCGCGCCTTCATACGCGCGCTCGCCTGGTCGCCTGCATCTTCATCTCGTTCGGCCTGTTCATGGCCATCGCTTTCCTGGCCTCCCCCGTGGCGCCCATGCTGCTGGCGTTCATCTCCGGCAACCTTTTCCGCGAAACACGCCTCCCGCCGCAGGCGCAGCATTGACCCGCTTCCTGGTAGTCCTCTGCGCCTTCCTCGGCGGGTGCATCTACCTGCCGCGCACCACCGAGGTCTACGACGCCAGCTGCGCGGTGACTGCGAAGCACATGACGATGGAGCTGCACCAGATCGGCGCCATCGGCCGCTGCCAGGGCCAGCGCTGCGCCGAGCTGCTGGTCGCCGCGGGCGCGGTGGCGGCGGCTAGCGCGGTCGTCACGGGCAGCATCGTCGTCACCGGCAACGTCGTCTACTGGTTCGAAAAACAGGGCCGCTGCCTGCTTGGAGAGATGAGATCGTCCGGCTAGATTAGCGGCACATGATCAAGGCGGCGATCGTCGGCATCGGCACCTGGGGCCGCAACCTGGTGTCGAGCGTGCAAGGCAAGAGCGAGGCCATCCGCTTCGTCGCCGGGGCGACGCGCACGCCGGCCAAGGCCGCGCAGTACTGCCAGCAGAACGGCATTCGCCTCCTGGACTCGTTCGAAGCGATCCTCGACGACAAGGGCGTTGATGCGGTGGTGCTGGCCACGCCGCATTCGATGCACTGCCGGCAGATCATCGCCGCGGCGCAGGCCGGCAAGCACGTGTTCGTCGAGAAGCCGATGGGACTGGACGCCCGCGAGGCCGACCAGGCGGCCGTGGCGTGCGCCGAGCACAAGGTCACGCTCGCCATCGGCTACAACTGGCGCTTCCAGCCCGCGCTGCGCGAGGCGAAGCGCATGCTGGACGACGGGCGCCTCGGCAAGCTGCTGCACATCGAGGGCAACTTCTGCGGGCCGAGCGCCTACCGCTTCGGCCGCGAGCACTGGCGGCACGACCGCGAGGAGGTGCCGGCCGGCGGCATGACCGGGCGCGGCGTGCACGTGGTCGACGCCATGCTCTACCTCGCCGGCCGCATCGGCTCGGTGGTCGCGCAGAGCGAGCGCCTGGTGCACGACTACGGCATGGACGATACGACCTCGATGCTCTTCCGCTTCCGCTCGGGCGCCACCGCCTACCTGGGCACGGTGATCGCCACTGCCGAGACCTGGCGCATGCAGGTGTTCGGCTCCAGGGGCTGGGTGGAGGTCGGCGACGTCGAGCACCTGCACACCTGGGAGATGAAGACCTGCTTCATCGACCCGGCGGACGTGCACCGCAAGGTCCCGCCGGAGATCGTCCGGTTCGAGAAAACCAGCACCGAGCGCGCCGAGCTCGAGCATTTCTCGCGCGCCGCGCTCGAGCGGCGGCCGATCGCGATCCCCGGCGGCGACGAGGTGCACAATGTCGCCGTGCTCGAAGCCATCGTGCGCTCGGCCCGCGAAGGGGAGCGCGTAAGCGTCCAATGATCCGCGTATTCCTCCTTTCCCTGCTGCTCGCCGGCGCCGCGCAGGCGCAGCGCTTTCCCTCGAAGCCGATCCATGTCGTGGTGCCTTCGCCGCCCGGCGGGCCGCCGGACCTGATCATCCGCATGCTGGCGCCGAAGATGCAGCTCGGCCAGCCGCTGGTCGTCGAGAACCGCGCCGGCGCCGGCGGCATCGTCGGCACGGCGTACGTGGCGAAGCAGCCGGCGGACGGCCACGTGTGGCTCTTCACCACCGCCTCGCACGTCAATACGCCGCCCTTCAACGAGAACGTGCCGTTCGACCCGGTGAAGGATTTCGTCCACGTCACGCTCGCCGCGCAGAACTTCGGCCAGGCGCTGCTCGTGCGCCCGGACGCGCCTTTCACGACCGTGCAGCAGCTGATCGACGAAGCGAGGCGCCACCCCGGCAAGCTGAACTACGCGTCCGCCGGCATCGGCACGGCGAGCCACATCCCGGCCGAGCTGATGAAGTCGATGGCCGGCGTCGACATCGTCATGGTGCCGTACAAGGGCGTGGCCGAGGCGGTGACCGACGTGCTCGCCGGCCGCATGGACCTGTTCTTCGTCGGCACGCAGCTCGCCGCGCAGCACGCGAAGAGCGGCAAGGCGCGCGTGCTCGCGCTTACCGGCGCGAAACGCTGGAAGGGCCTGCCCGACGTGCCGACCCTGCAGGAGGCGGGCTTCAAGGACTACAACCTGATCAACTGGTTCGGACTGTGGCTGCCGGCCGGCGCGCCGCCGGAGGTCGCGCAGCGCATCCACGCCGAAGTGGTGAAGGCGCTCGCCGACCCCGACGTGAAGCAGCAGTTCGACCAGCAGGGGCTCGAGGGGGTCGGCATGCCGCCGGCCGAATTCGCCCGCTTCGTGCAGAAGGAATCCCTGTTCATCAACGAGCTGGCGCGAAAGATCCGCCGATGAAGGAAGAGCGCAACCTGCAGCCGTGGCAGTGGCCCGAGGCGCAGTGGCGCCGCATCGTCAACCGGGTGCGTGCCGGGCGGCCGCTGCGGCCCGAGAAGTGGCAGAACGGCGCGCGCTGCGCGGTGGCGCTGTCCTTCGACTCCGACCACGAGACCAACGAGCTGCGCGAAGGCGGCGAGTCGATCGGCCGCCTGTCGCAGGGCCAGTACGGCAACCGCCAGGGCGTGCCGCGCATCCTCGACATCCTGGATGGAGCGAGCGTCAAGGCGACCTTCTTCGTCCCCGCCGTGACGGCGCTCCTCTATCCCGACGAGCAGCGGCAGGTGATCGACGAGGGCCACGAGGTCGGCATCCACGGCTGGATCCACGAGCGCAACTCCGACCTGCCGCTCGACGCCGAGCGCGAGCTGCAGATGCGCTCGGCGGATACGCTGGAAAAAATCTGCGGCGTGCGGCCCGTGGGGATAAGAACACCCTCGTGGGATTTCAGCCCCAACACGCTTGCCATCACCAAGGAGATGGGCCTCGCCTACGACTCCTCGCTCATGGCGGACGTCGACTGCTACGAGCTGATGATGGACGGAAAAGAGACCGGGGTGGTCGAGCTGCCGGTCGAGTGGATCCGCGACGACGCGGTGTACTTCAACATGAACCGCTTCGCCTCGCTCAGGCCCTATACCCCGCCCGCCGACGTGTACGACATCTTCAAGCGCGAGTTCGACGCCGCCTACCGCGAGGGCGGCGTGTTCCAGCTCACCATGCACCCGCACATCATCGGCTACCGCTCGCGCATCTGGATCCTCGAGCAGCTGATCGACTAC
>DASSPL010000253.1:0-3220 GCA_035699685.1 Burkholderiales bacterium
GCACGTTGAAGAGCTGCGGCAGCTCGTCGAGGCTCGAGCGCCGCAGCCAGCGGCCGACCGCGGTGACGCGCGGGTCGTTGGCGAGCTTGAAGGTGCGCTGCCACTCGTCGCGCAGCGCCGGGTCGCCGTCCAGCACCTCGCGCAGCTTCCGCTCCGCGTCCACGCACATCGTGCGGAACTTGAAGCAGCGGAACACCCGCCCGCGGCCGCCGACGCGGTAGTGGGCGAAGGTGGCCGGCCCGCCGTCCCTGCGGATGAGCGCCGCGACGGCGAGCATCAGCGGGCTGAAGATGACGAGCAGCGCCGCGGCGATGAGCCGGTCGGCGCAGCGGCGCAAGCCTTCGGCAGGGCCGAGGCGCGCCCGGGCGCAGGCCATGTGCGCGGGAACGTCCGAAAGGAGGGGAATCGACGGGACCGCTGGGGATTCGTTTGTCACTGTCCAATGCCAACAATTGCGCGTGGCGCAGACAGTACGTTGCTGCGCGCGCTCGTGTGTCCGGCGCCGGACCGAGCGAGGTAGTGGCGTCCGGGACAGCGCCGTACAGGTCTCGACACCGGCACGCTCGTTGTCGACGGGTCCGGATCGACGTAGGGCAGGGCTTCTTAGAGTGAAGTGAGGGCATGCAACGCGCGTTACCCGCCGTAAGAGCCATCCGACAAAACACGGCGGTGCCACGCGCATGAGATCTCCGGCGCATGCGCCGAACGGCGGATCGGCTGTTGACGGCAATCGCATCCTCGGCAGCCTGGGGGCCGACGACCTGCGGCTGCTCGAGCCGGTCGACGTCATGCGCCTGCCCGCGCGCTACCTGCTGCTGGAGGCGGGCGATCCGATCAGGCACCTCTACTTCCCCGCGAGCGGCGTGGTCTCGTTCGTCCAGCTCGACGCGCGCGGCGCGCGGCCCGAGGTGGCGCAGGTCGGCGTCGAAGGCGTGATCGGCGTCGCCGCGCTGCTCGGCGCCGAGCGCTCGCGGCACCGCGCCGTCGTGCGGATCCCGGGCTTCGCCTATCGCGTGCCGGTGAGCTCGGCGCGGCGCGCGTTCGCGCAGAGCCCGGTTTTCCAGGGCCGGATCCTGACCTATGCCGAGCTCGTCATCCGGCAGCTCTCGCAGAGCGTGGTGTGCAAGCTCAGCCACAGCGTAGAGCAGCAGTTCTGCCAGCACCTGCTGGTCTACGCCGACCGCGTGCCGGGTGTTCCCCTGGAGATGACGCACGAGCAGATCGCCGAGGCGCTCGGCTCGCGCCGCCAGGGCATCACCGAGGCCGCCCGGCGGCTACAGACGCAGCAGGTGATCGCCTACTCCCGCGGGCGCATCTCGGTCCTCGACCGCGCGGCGCTCGAGCGCTCCGCCTGCGACTGCTACCGCATCCAGCAAAACGCTTTGTAGTACAGTAGGGGCCGATTAGTTTGGGGCCCCAGCAAATGGCGGTGCAGCTCACGCTGACGGTGAACGGCGAGGCGGTCGAGGCGAGCGTCGCGCCGTACAAGACGCTGCTCGAAGTGCTGCGCGAGGACCTCGGCCTGACCGGCACCAAGCACGGCTGCGAGCTGGGCGAATGCGGCGCCTGCGCCGTGGTCCTCGACGGCGAGCCGCGGCTTTCCTGCCTCACCCTGGCGCTCGAGTGCGCGGGGCGCCGCGTCGACACCATCGAGGGCCTGGCGCGCGGGCCGCGGCTGCACCCGCTGCAGGCCGCGTTCGCCGACTTCGGCGGCTCGCAATGCGGCTACTGCACCCCGGGCGTGATCATGACCGCCAAGGCCTTGCTCGATCGCAATCCGAGCCCGACCCGCGACGAGATCCGCGAAGCGACCGCGGGCAACCTCTGCCGCTGCACCGGCTACCAGCAGATCACCGACGCGATCGAGGACGCCGCCGCGCAGCTGAGAAATGAAAAAACGCTTTGACATCGTAGGCAAGCCGCGCCGCCGGGTCGACGGCCGCGCCAAGGTGACCGGCCAGCTGCGCTACGCGGACGACCTCTCCATGCCGCGCATGCTGTACGCGAAGCTGCTGCGCTCGCCACATCCCCACGCCGTCGTGGAAGCCGTCGATGCCTCGAAGGCCAAGGCCCACCCGGGCGTGCATCTCGTGCTCACCGGCCAGGACTTCCCGGTGCCCTTCGGCATCATGCCGGTGTCGGTGGACGAATACCCGCTCGCGCGCGAGCGCGTGCGCTACGTCGGCGACCCGGTGGCGGCGGTCATCGCGGTCGACGAGCAGACGGCGGGCGAGGCGCTGCACAAGATCGAGGTGCGCTACAAGGTGCTGGCGCCGGTTTCGAATCCCGAGGAAGGGCTGCAGCGCCCCGAGCCCCGCATCCACGACTACGGCGAGCAGGGCAACATCCACCGCAACCAGTCCTACGAGTTCGGCGACGTGGCCGAGGCGCTGGCGAAGGCCGACCACGTGTTCGAGGACGTCTTCTTCTACGAGGGCAACACGCACCTGCCGATGGAGCAGCAGGCCTCGCTCGCCTTCCTCGACGGCGAGGGCAAGCTGCAGATCGCTTCCAGCACGCAGAACCCGCACTACCTGCACCGCCAGCTGTCGCGCGTGCTGCAGGTGCCCGAGACCCAGATCCGCGTCGTCGCCACGCCGAACGGCGGCGGCTTCGGCGGCAAGTGCGATCCGGGCGGCCACGAGTTCGTGGTGAGCAAGGCGGCGCTGGTGCTCGGCCGGCCGGTGAAGATCGGCCTCACCCGCGAGGAAGTGTTCTACGTGCATCGCGGCCGCCATCCGGTGCTGATGAAGATGAAGACCGGGGTGACGAAGGACGGCAAGCTCACCGGCATGCACCTGCAGACGCTGCTCGACGGCGGCGGCTACGGCTCGCACGGCCCGGCGAGCACCTTCTATACCGGCGTGCTTTCGCCCGTCACCTACCACTATCCGCGGTTCAAGTTCGAGGCCTGCCGCGTGTTCACCAACAAGCCGGCGTGCGGGCCGAAGCGCGGCCATGGCACGCCGCAGCCGCGCTTCGGCCAGGAAGTGCAGCTCGACAAGATCGCCGAGCGGCTGGGCATCGATCCGGCCGAATTGAGATTGCGCAACGTGGTGAAGGCGAATTCGCTGACGGCGAGCTGGCTGCACGTCGGCTCGACCGGCCTTGCAGACTGCATCCGCAAGGTCACCGAGATGTCCGGCTGGAGCGCCAAGCACCGCAAGCTCGGCCGCGGCCGCGGCGTCGGCCTCGCCTGCAGCACCTACATGAGCGGCGC
>DASSPL010000254.1:0-3272 GCA_035699685.1 Burkholderiales bacterium
CGACCCGGTGCACCGCAAGTACCGGCACGACGAGCTGACGTTCTCGCTGTGGTACGCGTTCCACGAGAACTTCGTGCTGCCGCTCTCGCACGACGAGGTGGTGCACGGCAAGGGCTCGCTCATCGGCCGCATGCCGGGCGATGCGTGGCAGCAGTTCGCGAACCTGCGCGCGCTCTTCGGCTACATGTGGTCGCACCCCGGCAAGAAGCTGCTGTTCATGGGCGGCGAGTTCGGCCAGCGGCGCGAGTGGGCGCACGAGTCGAGTCTCGAGTGGCACGTGCTCGGCATGGACCTGCGCCACGAAGGCTTGCAGAAGTGGGTCGCCGATCTCAACCGCGTCTACCGCGAGCAGCCGGCGCTCCACCAGAAGGATTTCAGCACCGACGGCTTCCGCTGGGTGCAGCGCGGCGACTGGGAGCAGAGCGTGATCTCGTTCCTGCGCCTGGGCGCGGACTCCGCGCCGCCGGTGCTGGTGGTGTGCAACTTCACGCCGGTGCCGCGCTACAACTACCGGCTCGGCGTGCCGCGCGGCGGCTACTGGCGCGAGATCCTGAATTCCGACGCGCCGGCCTACGGCGGCTCGGGCCTCGGCAACTACGGCGGCGTCGAGGCGACGCCGATGCCGTACGAGGAATACAGCCACTCGCTCTCCATCACCGTCCCTCCCTTGGCCACGCTTTTCTTCAAGCCTGAGTAGCGAAACCCCACCGCCGCGCGTCGTCATCGAATCCGTCCGCCCGCAGGTCGACTGCGGCCGCTATCCAGTCAAGCGTGCCGTCGGGGACTCTGTGGTCGTGGAGGCCGACGTCTTCACCGACGGGCACGATGCCGTGGTCGCCGAGCTCCTCTGGAGGAGATGCGGAGAAGGCGAATGGCGCATCGCGCCCATGACCTTCCTCGGCAACGACCACTGGACCGCGTCGTTCCAGTGCGAGGAGATGGGCCGCTACGAATACACGGTGCGCGGCTGGACCGACCCGTTCGTCACCTGGCAGCGCGACCTCGCCAAGCGCCAGGCCGCGGGGCAGGACCTGTCGGTCGACTTCCTCATCGGCGGCGCCCTGTCGTGCAATCCGGTGCTGAAGGATGCCGCTCGTTCACCCGAAGAACGCTATCGGACGGCGATGAGCCTCAAGCCGCCGCCGCCGGATCCCTCCAGGATCCTCGAATACGAGCGCGTGCTGCAGGTGGTCGTGGACCCGATCCGCGCGCGCTTCAGCACCTGGTACGAGCTCTTTCCGCGCTCGGTGCGCGGCGACGGCACGCACGCCAGCTTCCGGGACCTGATCAAGCTGCTGCCGGACATCGAGGCGATGGGCTTCGACGTGCTCTACCTGCCGCCGATCCATCCCATCGGCATGACCGAGCGCAAGGGCAGGAACAACGCCCTCAAGGCCGAAGCCACCGACGTGGGCAGCCCCTGGGCGATTGGAGCGCGCGAAGGCGGCCACAAGGCCATCCATCCCGCGCTCGGCACGTTCGAAGATTTCCGCGCGCTGGTGGCGGCGGCGCGCTCGCACGGCATGCAGATCGCGCTCGACATCGCGTTCCAGTGCTCGCCCGACCATCCCTACGTGCGCGAGCACCCGGAGTGGTTCAGGGCGCGGCCGGACGGGACGATCCAGTACGCCGAGAACCCGCCGAAGAAGTACCAGGACATCTACCCGTTCGATTTCGAGTCGAAGGACTGGCGCGGCCTGTGGCAGGAGCTGAAGAGCGTGTTCGAGTTCTGGATCGAGCGCGGCGTGACTCTCTTCCGCGTCGACAATCCGCACACCAAGGCCTTCGAGTTCTGGGAGTGGTGCATCGGCGAGCTGAAGGCCAGGCATCCCGAGGTGATCTTCCTCTCCGAGGCGTTCACGCGGCCGCGCGTGATGCACAAGCTGGCGAAGCTCGGCTTCACGCAGTCGTACACCTATTTCACCTGGCGCACGGCGCGCTGGGAGCTGGTCGAGTACTTCACCGAGCTGTCGCAGGATCCCTCGCGCGAGTACTTTCGGCCCAACATCTGGCCGAAC
The DNA here is from genome assembly GCA_035699685.1 of Burkholderiales bacterium. GTDB lineage: Bacteria > Pseudomonadota > Gammaproteobacteria > Burkholderiales > SG8-39 > SCGC-AG-212-J23. The sequence goes on from DASSPL010000254.1 coordinate 2,019, forward strand.
ACCCCGGACATCCTGCACGAGTACCTGCAGCATGGCGGGCGCCCGGCGTTCGTGGTGCGGGCGGTGCTGGCGGCGACGCTGGCGGCGAACTACGGCATGTACGGGCCGGCCTTCGAGCTGATGGAGGCGACGCCGCGCGAGCCCGGCAGCGAGGAATACCTCAATTCGGAGAAGTACGAGATCAAGCAGTGGGATCGCGGCCGGGCCGATTCGCTGCGCCCGCTCATCACGCGGCTGAACCAGATCCGCAAGGAGCATCCGGCGCTGCAGTCGGACTGGACCCTGCGCTTCCATCCCTCCGACAACGACCAGCTGCTGTGCTATTCCAAGCAGCAGGGCGACGACCTGATCCTGGTCACGGTGAACCTGGATCCGCGCAACATCCAATCGGCCTGGATCGACTTCGATCGCGCGCCGGGCGACGCCTATGAGGTCGAGGACCTGCTTGCCGCCGGCACCTACACCTGGAATGGGCGCCGCAACTACGTGATGCTCAACCCGCAGACCCTGCCGGCCCACGTCTTCCGTGTTACGCGAAAGTAACCCGCTCACCGCGGTGCCCGCAGTCATCCCGGAATCGCAGCCGGCGCTGCCCGACAGCGCGCTCTGGTACAAGGATGCGGTCATCTACCAGCTGCACGTCAAGGCGTTCTTCGACTCGAACGGCGACGGCATCGGCGACTTCATCGGCCTCACTTCCAAGCTCGACTACATCCAGGAGCTCGGCGTCAACGCGGTATGGCTGCTGCCGTTCTATCCGTCGCCGCTGAAGGACGACGGCTACGACATCGCGGACTACGAGAACGTCCACCCGAGCTACGGGACGCTGGCCGACTTCGACCGGTTCATCGAGGAGGCCCACCGGCGGCACATCCGGGTGATCACCGAGCTGGTGATCAACCACACCTCCGACCAGCATCCGTGGTTCCAGGCGGCGCGGCGCGCGCCCGAGGGCTCGCGCAAACGCGGCTACTACGTCTGGAGCGACACCAAGCAGAAGTACGAAGGGGTCCGCATCATCTTCACCGATTCGGAGACTTCGAACTGGAGCTGGGACGAGACCGCGGGGGCCTACTACTGGCATCGCTTCTTCCATCACCAGCCGGACCTCAACTTCGACAACCCACACGTCATCCGCGCGGTGCTGAAGGTGCTGCAGTCGTGGGCCGACATGGGCGTCGACGGCTTCCGGCTCGATGCCATCCCGTACCTCGTCGAGCGCGAGGGCACCAACAACGAGAACCTGCCCGAGAC
>DASSPL010000255.1:0-3950 GCA_035699685.1 Burkholderiales bacterium
GGTTGTCGACGATCTTCGAAAGATCGCGCAGCTTGCCCTCGCTGTCGATGACGCCGGGCTTCTCGTAGCCCGGCTTGCCGTAACGGCACAACTTCATATGGTCATTCCCCCATCGATCGAATAAGCGTTGCCCGTCGCGAAGAGCGACTCGTCCGAGGCGAGGAAGACGAGGATGCCGGTGATGTCGTCGACGGTGCCGAGGCGCCCCATCGGCTGGCGCGCGACGAAGTCCTTGCGCGCCTGCACCGGGTCGGCGAATGCGTTGATGCGGCCCTGCAGCGACGGCGTGTCGACCGTGCCGGGGCAGATGGCGTTGCAGCGGATGCCCTTGCCGACGTAGTCGGCGGCTATCGATTTCGTCAACCCGATCACCGCGGCCTTGCTCGCGCCGTAGACGAAGCGGTTGGGCAGGCCGCGGATGGACGAGGCGACCGAGGCCATGTTGATGATCGAGCCTTTCTGCTTCTTCAGCATCCCGGGCAGGAAGGCCTTGGTGACGAGGAACATGGACTTCACGTTCACCGCGAAGGCCTGGTCCCAGTCCTTGGCGCTCGCATCGAGGATCGAGCCGTGATGCACGATGCCGGCGCAGTTGAAGAGCACGTCGATGTCGCCGACTTCCTGCGCGACGCGGGCGATGGCGGCTTCGTCGGTGACGTCGAGGCGGCGCGTGCGGATGCCGTCCTTGCCCTCGATCGCCTTCACGCCCTGCTCGTTCATGTCGCTCGCCCAGACGCGGGCGCCTTCGCGCGCGAACGCGAGCGCGGCGGCTTGGCCCATGCCCTGCGCGGCGGCGGTGATGAACGCGGTCTTTCCTGAGAGGCGGCCTGCCATGAAGGGGTGCGATTATACTTCGCGTCTCCATGAATCCAGCCAGTTTCGCAGGCCGCGTCGCCGTGGTGACCGGCGGCGTGCAAGGCATCGGCGCCGCGATCGCCAAGCGCCTCCAGGGCGGCGGCGCGAAGGTCTCCATCTGGGATCTCGACGGCTCTCCCAAGGTCGATGTCTCCGACCCGGCGTCGGTGGAAGCCGCTGTAAAAAGGACGATTTCGGAATCCGGCCGCATCGACGTGCTGGTCAACAACGCCGGCATCGCCGGCAAGAACGTGCCGACGGTCGACTATCCCATCGAAGAGTGGGAGCGCGTGCTGCGCATCAACCTGACCAGCCAGTTCCTCTGCTGCCGCGCCGTCGCGCCGCACATGGTGAAGGCGAAGTACGGCCGCATCGTCAACATCGCCTCGATCGCCGGCAAGGAAGGCAACCCGAACGCGGTGGCGTATTCCGCCTCCAAGGCGGGCGTGATCTCGCTGACGAAAAGCCTGGGCAAGGAGCTCGCCCAGAGCGGCGTGCTGGTGAACTGCATCACCCCGGCGGCGGCGAAGACCGCGATCTTCGACCAGATGACCCAGCAGCACATCGATTACATGCTGTCCAAGATCCCGATGGGCCGCTTCGTCGAGGTCGACGAGATCGCCGCCCTCGCCTGCTGGCTCGCTTCCAGCGACTGCTCGTTCTCCACGGGCGCCGTGTTCGACATCTCGGGCGGCCGTGCCACCTACTAAGAAGAAAAGGCGAAGCGCGTCCTGGTTCAGCCGCCAGGACATCTACGGCTTCATCTATAGAAGCTGGACCAAGAACCGCGGCGTGCCGCAGGACCAGTTCGACGGACGTCCGGTCATCGGCATCTGCAACACCTGGTCGGAGCTCACGCCCTGCAACACGCATTTCCGCGTGCTCGCCGACCACGTGCGCCACGGGATACTGGAGGCCGGCGGCTTCCCGCTCGAGTTCCCGGTGATGTCCCTCGGCGAGACGCTGCTCAGGCCCACCGCCATGCTGTACCGCAACCTCGCGAGCATGGACGCCGAGGAGACCATCCGCGCCAATCCGCTCGACGGCGTGGTGCTGCTCGGCGGCTGCGACAAGACCACGCCCTCCATCCTGATGGGCGCGGCGAGCGTCGATATTCCGACGATCTTCGTCTCCGGCGGTCCGATGCTGTCGGGCAAGTACCGCGGCCAGGACATCGGCTCGGGCACCAACGTCTGGTCGATGTCCGAGGACCTGCGCGCGGGCAAGATCACGCTCGAGGAGTTCCACGAGGCCGAGTCGTGCATGCACCGCTCGCACGGCCACTGCATGACGATGGGGACCGCGTCCACGATGGCGTCGATGATCGAGGCGCTCGGCGTCGGCATGCCCGGCAACGCGGCGTATCCGGCGGTGGATGCGCGGCGCAACGTCCTCGCGCGCATGGCCGGCCGGCGCATCGTCGAGCTGGTGGAGCAGGACGTCCGCCTGTCGCAGATCCTCACCAAGCAGGCCTTCGAGAACGCCATCCGCGCCAACGCCGCCATCGGCGGCTCGACCAACGCGGTCATTCACCTGATCGCCATCGCGCGCCGCATCGGGGTGGACCTGACGCTGGACGACTGGGACCGCGTCGGCGAGGGCGTGAACACGCTCCTCAACCTGATGCCGTCCGGCAAGTACCTGATGGAGGACTTCGCCTATGCCGGCGGCCTGCCGGTGGTGCTGCGGGAGCTGGGCGAGAACGGTCACCTTCACAAGCAGGCCCTGACCGTGAACGGCCAGACCATGTGGGACAACGTGAAGGACGCGCAATGCTGGAACCGCGACGTCATCACGCCGTGGCGCACGCCTTTCAAGAAGAACACCGGCATCAAGGTGCTGCGCGGCAACCTCTGCCCCGACGGCGCCATCATCAAGCCGTCGGCGGCCACGCCGAAGCTCCTCAAGCACCGCGGCCGCGCCGTGGTGTTCGAGAACATCGAGGACTTCCACAAGCGCATCGACGACCCGAAGCTCGAGATCGACGAGTCCTGCATCATGGTGCTCAAGAACTGCGGGCCGAAGGGCTATCCCGGCATGGCCGAGGTCGGCAACATGCCGCTGCCGCCGAAGCTCCTGAAGAAGGGCGTGACCGACATGGTGCGGATCTCGGATGCGCGCATGAGCGGCACCGCCTACGGCACCGTCGTGCTGCACATGTCACCCGAAGCGGCCGCCGGCGGTGCGCTCGCGCTGGTGCAGAACGGCGACGAGATCGCCCTGGATGTATCCAAGGGAAAACTGGAGCTGCTGGTGAGCGACGCCGAGCTGGAGAAGCGCCGGGCGAAATGGAAAGCGCCCAAGCCGCCCCTCGAGCGCGGCTACTGGAAGCTGTACGTCGACCACGTCAACCAGGCGCACGAGGGCGCCGATCTCGACTTCCTCGTCGGCAAGAGCGGCGCCTTCGTGCCACGGGACAACCACTGATGCTGCAAGCCGCCGACCTCACCATCCGCCTGCATCCCGAAGACGACGTCGTCATCGCGCGCGTCGAGCTGACCGCCGGCACCATGGTGACGAAGGAAAACGTGCGCGCGTCGGCGCGCATTCCCGCCGGGCACAAGATCGCGGTGCGTGCCGTCGAGAAAGGCAAGCCGGTGCACCGCTACAACCAGATCATCGGCTTCGCCACCCAGCCGATCCAGCCCGGCGATCACGTGCATGTGCACAACGTGGCGATGGGTGATTTCCAGCGCGATTACGCTTTTTGCGAACTGAAGAAAGAAACGGCCTATGTTTCCGAACCGGCAACGTTCATGGGCATCCGCCGTCCCGACGGCCGGATCGCGACGCGCAACTACATCGGCATCCTGACCAGCGTCAATTGCTCTGCCACGGTCGCCCGGATGATCGCGGATCATTTCAAGAACCGGCTCGACGACTATCCCAATGTGGACGGCGTGGTCGCCCTCACCCACAAGACCGGCTGCGGCATGGCGAGCGAGGGCGAGGCCACGGACGTGCTCCGTCGCACGATCGCCGGCTACGCGCGGCACCCGAACTTCTTCTCATCGCAGCTCGTCGGTCTCGGCTGCGAGGCGAACCAGATCAACTCGCTGCTCGCCGCGCAGCAGTTGAAGAGGAGCGACAAGCTC